>JAGOGG010000208.1 GCA_017996795.1 Sediminibacterium sp.
GATTAAGTGTATACATTGGTTTGAGTACTGTATTTGTTTTGCTCGTTGGCTTTACCATTGCTTTAATTGCCTTTTCTCCGTTGAAATACTATATACCAGGTTACGGTACCAAAGAAAGTAGAACTGCTTTGCAATTATTAAAAATCAGAACAGATTCCTTAGAAAATGAAATAAGATATAAAGAGCAATACTTAGAGGGAATCAAAAAGGTTTTGGCGGGCGATAAACCAGCTACTTTAGATACAGTTCCTTTGTCACTTCCTAAAGTGGAAGCTTCTAACGATTAAATTGGACTCATGAAAAGCAAGTTTCAACAGTTGTATATTCCCCTTATCGTTTTATTTGGACTAGTCAATACCATTTGTTTTCTATTGAAGGATGCATTAAAATTGAAAGGAATAGACCCAATGATGGTAGTAGGGGCTAATACCTTGTTATTCTTGATTTGCACTTTTAGCATACGATCCCAAATTAAGTCGGCTAACAATACCAATCCCCACGCAATGGTAAGAGGCGTAATGGGGTCTGTGGTTTTGAAATTATTTGTATTAGGAACGGCAGCATTCATTTACTTATATAACGTGGGGGAAGCCCAAAGTGTAAATGGAATTTTTGTTAGTATGGGATTGTATATCATCTATACTTGGTTAGAAGTGAAAATGGCCATGCAAATAAAACCTACAAAAAAAGATGGCAGCAATTGAGCATCCATTGCATGAATTGGCTCGGTTTTTACCAGCAGGTAGTTTTGACTATGTTGTAAAATACCTCTATCAATATAAAGTACATTTAACCGTTGCTAAAAGCAGAAAATCAGTGCTGGGCGATTATAGGCACGCACATCAAGGGAACAATCATCGAATTAGTGTTAATGGGAATTTGAATTCGTATGAATTTTTAATTACGCTTTTACATGAATTAGCGCACTTGCTCACATTTGAACAGTATCAAAATAGGGTAGAACCTCATGGCAAAGAATGGAAATTGATCTACAGTAAACTCTTGATTGATTTTGTTGGATTTGGGGTATTCCCAACCGAAATCGTTTCTGCGTTACAAAAATCAATTATTTCCCCTGCAGCCACTGCTAATGGAGAGACAGAATTATTGATGGTTTTAAGAAAATACAATACTTGCAAAAAAGAAGGGGTTTGTTTTATTGCTGATTTGCCTGAAGGGGCCCTTTTTAGGCTGTCTAATGGCAAGGTATTTAAGAAAGGAGAACTCCGCCGAAAGCGATACACATGTATTGAGTTAAAAACAGGATTGATGTATACTGTTAGTGCAATAACAGAAGTTAAACAGTTGGAAGTAATACATCCATAAAAAAAGCCATTGAGAAATAATGATTCCCAATGGCTTTTGAATAGCTCAAATATCTATTATGCAACAGCTTGCTTCACTAATGCAGCTGCTTCACTTAATTGGATAGCAGACTGAACTTTTAATCCACTCTCGTCAATTAATTTTTTAGCTTCAACTGCATTGGTACCTTGCAATCTTACAATAATAGGGATATTGATATTGCCTAGTTTATTATAAGCTTCTATAACTCCTGCAGCAACACGATCACATCTAACAATTCCACCAAAAATGTTGATTAAAATAGCTTTTACATTTGGATCTTTCATGATGATACGGAAACCAGCTTCAACAGTTTGTGCATTTGCTGTACCGCCTACGTCTAAGAAATTGGCTGGTTCTCCACCACTCAATTTGATCATATCCATAGTAGCCATAGCCAAGCCTGCACCGTTTACCATACAGCCAACGTTGCCATCTAATTTAACAAAGTTTAAATTGTATTGACCTGCTTCTACTTCTGTTGGATCTTCTTCAGTAACATCTCTTAGTGCAGCAACATCCGCATGACGCATTAAGGCGTTGTCATCAATATTCATCTTACAATCAACTGCAATAATCTTTTCGTCGCTGGTTTTGAATAGAGGGTTAATTTCTAACATACCACAATCTAAACCTACATAAGCGTTGTATAAATTGGTTACGAATTTAACACAGTTTTTGAAAGCTTCTCCGCTTAATCCTAAGTTGAAAGCAATTTTTCTTGCTTGGAATCCCTGTAATCCACCGCCTGGGTGTACCCACTCTTTAAATATTTTTTCTGGCGTATTGTGCGCTACTTCTTCAATATCCATTCCTCCTTCGGTACTGTACATGACCACATTCATTCCTTTTGATCTATCCAATAAAATAGATAAATAGAATTCTTTAACAGGGTTAGGGCCAGAATAATACACATCTTGCGCAACTAAAATTTTGCTCACTTTTTTCCCTGCATCACCAGTTTGAATGGTCACCAACGTGCCACCTAAAATATTTTTAGCAATACTGGTAACGTCTTCCGCACTTTTAGCAACAGCAACCCCTCTTTGTTCTGTACCAACAATTTTTCCTTTACCGCGTCCGCCGGCATGTATTTGGGCTTTCACTACGGCAAAATTGTTGCCAGTTTGGGTTTTAATTTGGCGATAAGCCTCTTCGGCCGCCATTACAGTGTCAACTGCTATACCTTCCTGTACTGGAACTTGGTATTTTTTGAGTAATTCTTTAGCCTGGTACTCATGAAGATTCATATGGAACAATTTTTGCGAAGATAAGATAAACGTAGATGCAGATTTAAACCTTTTGTTAAATTTGTTGTTGTAACATTAATTTTTGTATTTTTGAAAATCTAAATAAAAATCAACATGAAAAAAATGGCATTAGCGCTGTTAAGTACAGCTTTTTTAGCAGGCATTTATTCTTTTACTGGTGTATCTAGTACCAAAGAAGTAATCACTTATAAAGTAGAAGCCGGAAAGAGTCGCGTTGACTGGGTAGGTTCTAAGAAGAATGATTTCCATACAGGATTTTTCAATGTTAAAAGTGGATCAGTTCAGGTAAATGGTGGTAAAGTAACTGGTGGAGAATTCGTTATTGACCTTGCTAATTTAAAAGTAACAGATGCTGCAGGTGCAAAATTAGAAGGCCATCTTAAGGCTGCTGATTTTTTTGAGGTTGCAAAATATGGTGAAGCAACTTACAAAATCACTAATGTTGTTTACAGCGACGAAACCAATGCTACTATTACTGGTGAATTAAACTTAAAAGGCGCTAGCTTACCTGTAAGCTTCAAAGCAGCTATTCGTAGTGCAGACGAGAAAGGCTTATTTGCAGAAGCTTTCTTTGCCATGGATAGAACCTTATTTGGTATTAACTACGGTGTTGGAAACATTGCAAAGGATGTGCAAGTTGCGGTTCACTTATACGCTACAAAATAATTATAGACTACAACTCATAAAAAAGTCCCGACTAAAAATGCTAGTCGGGACTTTTTTGTTGGTATTGAATTAGTTATAAATAACGCTCTTCAATAATTTTTTTGTGATGTAATAAGTGACCAAATAATATAAATGCTATAGCATTAGCAGTTACTTTTTTATCACTTGCAATTCCACTATTCATTAATTGATTTTCAGTTAAAGAACTAACCAATAAATCAGTAGATTTTCTAAGGGCTTTAAACTCTTCTTTTAATGCTATAAAAGTTCTTTCATTCGCTTGTGCGGCTTGTGCATAAAGGTTTTCATCAAATCCTGGTAATGGGGTTGAATCATTTCTTGCAACCCTTAGTAATCTGTATTGCATGATTCTTTCGGTATCAATTATATGCTGAATAAGATCTTTTATTGTCCATTTTCCTTCGGCATATGCGTAGTCTCCTTTTTCATCGGGAAGATTTAAAAAAAAGTAAGTGAGTGGGTAAGACAATAGTTTTACTGCTTCTTGAATATCCGTTACTTCAACTTGATTAATATATCCTTCAAAATA
>JAGOGG010000001.1 GCA_017996795.1 Sediminibacterium sp.
ATCCAACCATTGGCAACATCAAAAAACAGTTATACCAGTTAGGTGCTAGTTATGCTGCCATGAGTGGAAGCGGTTCCACGGTATATGGTATATTTAAAATGAAGCCTTCAGACAAGATCAAATCAGCATTTGATTGCAGCGTCTTCATTACATCTTAATTTTTATCTAAGCTTTTAGCTTTAATATTAGAAATTATTTAAACTTACAAGCATTAGTTTAAATATTATTTTGAATTGATGGATTGTTTTATTAATTTAGTTCAGATTGCCGCCATTATTAACCCACGTTTAAACTGGACTAAATGTTTAGTAACCAAAACAATGGAGGCCTCTATAACCCCCAATTTGAGCACGACGCTTGCGGCATTGGATTTGTTGCCAATATTAACGGACACAAGAACCACCAACATATATCGGATGCACTTACTGTACTAGAAAATATGGAACATCGCGGCGCATGTGGATGTGAAGTAAATACAGGAGATGGTGCGGGTATATTGATTCAAATTCCACATGAATTTTTCTTTGACGAGTGTTTACTGCTTGGCAAACATTTACCCAATGCGGGCCGCTATGGAGTGGGAATGATTTTTTTTCCTAAATCGGTTGGACTGCGCGAAGAATGTAGAGATATTTTTAATAGGGCTGCAGAAAAACTGGGGTTAGAAATAATTGCGTACCGAAAAGTTCCAGTAAATAAAACAGATATTGGAGCAACCGCCTTATCGGTGGAGCCATGTATGGAACAGGTTTTTATTGCATGCCCCGACCATATTCAAGACCAAGAAGCCTTCGAAAGAAAATTATTCATACTTCGCAATTATGCTTCCCATACTATTAATAATACCATTCGAAAAGATGATATAGGATTTTACATTGTTTCACTTTCATCTAGAACCATTATTTATAAAGGACAATTAACCAGTAATCAGGTTCGAAATTATTTTACCGACCTATCCAATAAGCGAATGGTGTCGGCTTTTGGTTTGGTTCACTCCAGGTTTGCTACCAACACTTTCCCTTCTTGGAAACTGGCACAGCCTTTTAGATATATAGCACACAACGGAGAAATCAATACGTTACAAGGAAATTTAAACTGGTTGCGATCTAGTGAAAAAGGATTTACAACCCCTGCATTTACCAAAGAAGAATTAGACATGATTCTTCCTATTGTTACCAATGGCCAATCAGATTCTGCTTGTTTAGACAATATGATTGAATTGCTTACATTAACTGGGCGCTCGTTACCTCATGTGATGATGATGTTAATACCGGAAGCTTGGGATGGCAATAGCAGTATGGACCCAGTTAAAAAAGCTTTTTATGAATACCATGCATGTTTAATGGAGCCTTGGGATGGACCTGCTTCTATCTCATTTACAAATGGACAAATGATAGGGGCAACATTAGATAGAAATGGATTAAGGCCTTCTAGATATACCATCACCCACGACAATAGGGTCATCATGGCATCCGAAACAGGTGTGCTCCCCATAGACCCCGCGAATGTAAAAGAGAAAGGCAGATTACAACCAGGCAAAATGTTTGTGGTAGATATGAGTGAAGGAAGAATTGTTTCTGATGATGAATTGAAACAAAAAATATGTTCACAAAAACCTTATGCAGAATGGTTGAATAAATATAAAATTCGCTTAGAAGAATTACCAGAGCCGCGTGTTATGTTTACGCATTTAGAACACGATCAAGTATTTAAATACCAAAAAGCTTTTGGATATTCAACAGAAGATTTAGATACCATTATTGCACCCATGGCTATTGATGGCAAAGAGCCAATAGGCTCAATGGGTAATGACGCGCCACTGGCTATTTTAAGTAATCAACCACAACATTTAAGTGCCTATTTTAAACAGTTGTTTGCGCAGGTAACCAATCCACCAATTGATCCTATTCGCGAAAAAATGGTCATGTCATTGGCAACTTTTGCAGGAAGTAATGGCAATCTTTTAATTGAAGAACCCACTGCTTGTCATAGTGTGGCATTGCAACATCCCATTCTCAATAATCATGAATTAGAAAAAATAAGAAGTATTGATACTGGTGTTTTTCAAGCAAAAACCTTGCAAACTTATTTTAGAGCAGACGGGAAACCTGGCTCTTTAAAAGCAGGAATTGATCGACTTTGCAGGTATGCGGTAGACGCAGTTCAAGATGGATTTGAAGTAATCATTTTAACCGATCGCGCCATTGATTCGGACCACGCTCCTATTCCCTCTTTATTAGCCACAGCAGCCGTTCACCATCATTTAATAAAGAAAGGATACAGGGGGCAAGTTGGCTTAATCATTGAAGCAGGAGATGTTTGGGAAACCCATCATTTTGCTTGTTTGATAGGATTTGGAGCAACAGCCATCAATCCCTATTTAGCATTGTCGTCTATTAGAGACATGAAAATTTCTAATAAAATAGACAGCCCATTAGACACTGAACAATTAAAGAAAAATTATATTAAAGCCGTGAATGATGGCTTGCTAAAAGTGTTTTCTAAAATGGGAATTTCAACCTTGCAAAGTTACCAAGGTGCGCAGATTTTTGAAATCATTGGAATTAATAGCAGTGTAGTTGATTTATATTTTACTGGTGCTACTTCTAGAATTGAAGGAATGGGACTAGATGAAATTGCGAGAGAAACTTTAGCCAAACATTTTTTTGCATTTAGTAAGAAAAATAAAACCATTGATCGTTTACCTGTTGGGGGTGTATACCAATGGAAAAGAAAAGGCGAATTCCATTTATTTAACCCGCAAACCATTCACTTATTACAAGATGCCACAAAGCGAAATGATTATGCCACGTTCAAAAAATATTCTTCGCTTATTAACAATCAAAGTGAACATGCATGTACACTAAGAAGTCAATTAGACTTTAAAACCAATCGACCTTCTATTTCAATAGATGAAGTAGAGCCTGCCCAAAATATTTATAAACGTTTTGCAACTGGAGCCATGTCTTTTGGTTCTGTTTCTTGGGAAGCCCATACAACATTGGCCATTGCCATGAATAGACTAGGTGGCAAAAGCAATACCGGCGAGGGTGGTGAAGATGAAATCAGGTATACCCCTTTACCAAATGGAGACTCCATGCGTTCGGCCATTAAACAAGTGGCTTCAGCAAGATTTGGAGTTACTGCACTTTACTTAACAGAAGCAGACGAAATTCAAATTAAAATGGCCCAGGGCGCCAAACCCGGAGAAGGCGGTCAACTTCCGGGGCATAAAGTAGATGAATGGATTGGGAAAACAAGACATGCTACACCCGGTGTTGGATTAATTTCACCTCCACCCCATCACGATATTTATTCTATTGAAGATTTAGCCCAACTGATATTTGATTTAAAAAATGCCAATCGTGCTGCAAGAATTAATGTGAAATTGGTTTCTAAGGCTGGGGTTGGCACTATTGCCGCTGGCGTGGTAAAAGCAAAAGCAGATGTGGTATTAATTGCAGGACACGATGGAGGTACTGGTGCATCACCTGTAAGCTCTGTGAAACATGCGGGGTTACCTTGGGAATTAGGATTGGCAGAAACGCACCAAACCTTGGTAAAAAACAAGTTGAGATCTAGGGTAATTGTTCAGGCAGATGGCCAAATGAAAACAGGCAGAGATATTGCAATGGCAGCATTATTGGGCGCCGAAGAGTGGGGTGTTGCTACTGCAGCATTAATTGTAGAGGGCTGTATCATGATGCGCAAATGTCATTTAAATACTTGTCCAGTAGGTGTTGCAACCCAAGATGAAACATTGCGCAAACGCTTCACTGGCGACCCCGATCATGTGGTGAACTTTTTTAAATTTATTACCCAAGAACTGCGTGAAATAATGGCCGAATTAGGTTTTAGAACCGTCAATGAAATGATTGGTCAAACCGACTATTTGCAACAAAGACCGGTCATTAATCATTGGAAATACATCCAGCTAGATTTATCGAAAATTATATACAAGGAACCTGCAGATCAGGATACAGGGCTATTTGCGCAAGAAATGCAAGACCATGGTTTAGCCAATGTACTTGATTGGAAATTATTGGCGACTGCAAAATCAGCCATCGAAAAAGGAGAAAAAGTATTTGGAGAATTTCCAGTTATTAATACAGATAGAACAATTGGAACTATTGTGTCCAATGAAATTACAAAGCTGTATAAAAGCAATGGATTGCCCGAAGACACCATTCATTTTAAATTTAAAGGAACAGCAGGACAAAGCTTTGGGGCATTCAATACAAATGGACTGAAACTGGAATTGGAGGGAGATGCAAATGATTATTTTGGAAAAGGATTGAGTGGGGCCAAACTGATTGTATACCCTGATTCATCTGCACAATTTATTGCAGAACAAAACAGCATTATAGGGAATGTTGCTTTATACGGAGCTACCAATGGGGAAGCATATATTAGAGGAAAAGCAGGTGAACGATTTGCAGTAAGAAATTCTGGCGCCAAAGTGGTAGTTGAAGGAATTGGAGATCATGGCTGCGAATACATGACTGGGGGCATTGCAGTCATACTGGGTAAAACAGGAAGAAATTTTGCTGCAGGAATGAGTGGGGGGATTGCTTATATCTATGATACTTCTAATGAATTTGCTGCCAATTGTAATGTAGAAATGGTAGAGTTGGACCCAATAGATGAATCAGACGCAATCCAATTACGATTGTTGATTCAACAGCATTATAATTACACCAATAGTAGTGTTGCCGCTTTTATCTTGAAAGATTTTGACAATCAATTGGCCCATTTTATTAAAGTATTCCCTACTGACTATAAAAAAGCATTGGCTAAAAAAAATCAACACAACACTGTATTAAAATAATTACCATGGGTAAACCAACTGGGTTTTTAGAATTTGATCGACTGGTTCCATCAAAGCAGTCCACCACAGAAAGAGTTGCGCATTATAAAGAATTTGTTGCACCTTTATCTGAACAGGCTTTAAATCAACAAAGTGCCCGTTGTATGAATTGCGGTGTTCCATTTTGTCACAATGGATGCCCTTTAGGAAATATCATTCCAGAATTCAACGACGCAGTTTATAAAAAAAACTGGGCAGAAGCATACGAAATTCTTTCTTCTACCAATAACTTCCCTGAGTTTACTGGAAGAATTTGTCCTGCACCCTGCGAGTCTGCTTGTGTGTTGGGAATTAATCAACCCCCAGTTACCATTGAAGAAATAGAAAAACATATTATTGAAATTGCTTTTGAAAAAGGGTTAGTCATTCCAAATAAACCAATCACTAGAACAGGAAAGACCATAGCAGTCATTGGATCCGGACCAGCTGGGCTTGCAGCCGCAGCTCAATTAAATTATGCCGGCCATTTGGTTACCGTATTTGAAAGAGACGATGCTCCGGGAGGCTTATTAAGATATGGCATACCAGACTTTAAATTAGAGAAATGGGTCATTGATAGGAGAATTCAATTGATGGAAGAAGAAGGAGTTGTTTTCAAATGCAATGTAAATGTAGGAGTGTCTGTTAGTATCAATGATTTGTTGCGCGAATACAGCGCCATCGTTTTAGCTGGTGGCTCTACTATACCTAGAGACTTAAATATAGAAGGTAGGGAGTTAAATGGAGTTCATTTTGCCATGGATTATTTAAAGCAACAAAACAAAAGAGTTGCATCCATTCATTTTGATGAAAGCCCTCTACTAGCAACCAATAAAAATGTAGTAGTAATAGGTGGTGGAGATACCGGCAGTGACTGTATAGGAACTGCTAACAGACAAAAAGCAACCAGTGTAACTCAGTTTGAATTAATGCCTAAACCTCCCGTATCAAGAAACAGCCATATGCCATGGCCACAATATCCATTTATTCTAAAAACAACTTCTTCACATGAAGAAGGCGCCAATAGAGAATGGGCAATTGCCACAAAAAAATTTATTGGCGACGAAAAGGGGAATTTAAAATCATTGATCACTGTGCAATTGGAGTGGAAAATAACAGCAGATGGAAAGACGGCGGGTTTTGTTGAAATGCCAGGAACTGAAAAAGAAATACCATGCCAATTGGCTTTATTGGCAATGGGATTTGTAAGCCCTCAAAAATCAGGACTATTAGATAAATTAGAAATTGAACTAGATGAAAGAGGCAATGTAAAAGCCACCGAAAAACAGTATCAAACCAATATTCAAAAAGTATTTGCTGCAGGCGATATGCGAAGAGGGCAAAGCCTAGTTGTTTGGGCCATTAGTGAAGGCCGAGAATGTGCTAAAAAAGTAGATGAATACTTAATGGGTAGTTCATTATTAGAATCAAAGGACATCAATACAGTTATGAGCGCTTATCTATGATCATTTAAAAAAAAGATTCATTTTTGACCACTTGATTCATTTTTTTGGTGATAGCCAAACTGTTTAATATCTTTTGTGCGCTATGGCGTTATTAAAAAAAATTGGTTTATTCCTATTCACCATTTATGCTTTAATCACATTTGTGATTGCCATGCTCTTGGTTTTCCCTTTTGCTATGTTGGCAATAACTGGAGGGAAAGTAAAAGGGGGGAATCTAGTTTATCGTTGTTGTAGAATTTGGGCCCAACTCTGGTACTATACCATTGGGGTTAGGCACAAAGAAATTTATGAACACCCCCACAATACCCATCAGCAATACATTTTTGTAGCCAACCATATTTCTTATATGGATATCCCTCCAATTGTATTAGCTATCCATCAACCCATTAGAGCTTTAGGGAAATATGAAATGGTTAAAGTACCTGTATTTGGTTGGATTTATAGAGCCGCTGTCATTTTAGTGAATAGAAAGGATGCAGAAACAAGAGCTAAAAGTGTTCGTGCACTTAAAGCTGCGATTAAAAATCATATTTCAATTATAATTTTTCCTGAAGGAACATTTAATGAAACCAAACAGCCTTTAAAAAGTTTTTTTGATGGCGCTTTTAGAATTGCTATTGAAACGCAAACCCCCATTAAACCCCTTTTATTAGTGGATACGCTAAAGCGAATGCATTATCGTTCCCTTTTTGAATTAAACCCAGGAGAAAATAGAGTAGTGTACTTAAAAGAAGTTCCGGTAGAAGGACTAACCATGAAAGATTTACCCCAATTAAAAAATACCGTTTACCAAATGATGGAAGAAGGATTAAAACGTTATATCTCTTATCCCACTCCTTAAACGTATTTTTGTTTAAAATCTCAATTTGTTTGTTGAAGTAATTATACCATTGGCATTGCCTAAGAATTATACCTGGCAAGTTCCGGAGCAAATGCAGTTGGCTATTGTTCCAGGAATAAGGGTGGAAGTTGCTTTACGAAAAAATAAAAAATACGCAGGGATTGTTAAAAGAGTGGTTACAGAAATCCCTGTAGGATTCACCCCTTCGCCCATTTTAAATATTTTAGACAGCAGCCCTGTTGTTAATGATACACAGTTAAAATTATGGGAATGGATTGCGCAATATTATATGTGCACCGAAGGTGAAGTCATGCAGGCTGCTATTCCTGCCAACTTAAAATTATCCAGTGAAAGCGTTTTACAATGGAATGAAGAGCGAACATTAGATTTTAGTGACTTATCCGATTCAGAATTTATCATTGCTGAAGCTTTAGAAATAAAAGGCGAACTCAAAATAAGTGAGGTACAGCAACTATTAGATACCAACAATACCTATCCAGTCATAAAAAAATTGGTAGAAAAAGGGGTCTGTTTTGTATGGGAAGAATTAAAAGAAAAGTATAAGCAAAAAACAGAAAATTATATTCTACTTCATCCAAAATACGCACAAGAAAAAGAACTAGAAGAATTATTAAATAATTGGAGCCGAGCACCAAAGCAAATGGAATTACTCTTGGCCTATTTGCATTTAAAAAACACAACTGGCATTGTAACACAACCAGAACTATTAAAAAAAGCAAATGCAAGTGCTGCTCAATTAAAAGGATTGATAGAAAAAGGAATTTTAATTGGTGAAAGAAGAAATACCGATCGACTTCCCAGCTTACCTAAATTACTTAGCCTCGATTTTAATTTGTCGGCAGCCCAGGAAAAAGCATTAGCCTCCATCAAAGAAATATTTGAATCAAAAACAGTTTGTTTACTACATGGAATTACGGCCAGTGGTAAAACACAAGTGTACATGAAACTAATTGAAGAACAAATTCAATTAGGAAAACAAGTTTTGTACTTACTCCCTGAAATTGCGCTTACAGCACAAATGATTCGTAGGTTACAAAAAAGCTTGGGAGGCCATATTGCCATTTATCACTCCAAATTTAACCCCAATGAAAGAGTAGAAATCTGGAATAAAATTAATTCAGGCGAAACCAAAGTAGTATTAGGGGCTAGATCTGCATTGTTTTTGCCGTTCAATAATCTGGGGTTGATCATTTGTGATGAGGAACATGATGCTTCCTACAAACAACAAGACCCTGCACCTCGTTACCATAGTAGAGATGCCGCTATTTATTACGCGTCCTTATTTGATGCCCGGGTTTTATTAGGATCCGCTACCCCATCAATTGAAACTTATTTTAACGTTCAACAAAACAAATATGGACTAGTAGAACTATTAGAAAGGTATGGGGATGTTGCGATGCCCTTAATAGAATTAATAGACCTAAAGCAAATACCCGCAAAACAAAGAAATGAAAGCCCCCTATCCCCTTCTCTGTTAAAAGAAATTCAAGAAACGCTTGAAGCCAAAAAACAAATCATTCTATTCCAAAACAGAAGAGGCTATGCCCCATATATGATCTGCGATACTTGCGGATGGATTCCACATTGTAATCATTGTGATGTTACCCTTACTTTTCATAAAGGGAAACAAAAATTATCCTGCCACTATTGCGGTACCACTTATCCTGTTTTACAAACCTGTTTAGCCTGCGGCAATCACCATTTTGTGCAAAAGAATTTTGGCACAGAAAAGATTGAGGAATTGGTGGCTGAAGCATTTCCACAAGCTGTTATTGCCAGGATGGATTACGACAGTGTAAAAGGCAAACATGATCATGATAATTTGATTAAACTATTTGAGCAACATAGAATTGATATTTTAGTGGGGACACAAATGGTAGTAAAAGGATTAGATTTTGAAAAAGTAAGTTTAGTGGGGATTATAGATGCCGATGGTATTTTAAACTTTACCGATTTTAGAGTGAATGAGCGGGCATATCAACTAATGGAACAAGTAAGTGGAAGAGCAGGAAGAAAAGATGGATTAGGAAAAGTAGTAGTGCAAGTAACTAATTTAAAGCACCCTGTACTTCAGTTTGTTCAACAACATAATTACCAGTCATTGTATCAATTTGAAATTGAAAATAGGAAACAATTTCATTATCCTCCATATACCAGATTAATACAAGTCATATTTAAACACAAAGACAAGCATATTGCGGAAGAAGCCGCCAATATTATGCAACAAGGATTATCCAATCAGTTTGGTGCTTATTTAAATGGCCCTTCACAACCCATTGTAGACAGAATTAGGAATCAATACATTTGGGAAATTTTATTGAAATTACCAAAAGACAGTAAAACCGTTCATAATTGTAAAAAGATGATTCATCAACAAATAATCATTATACAAAACAACAAAAGACATCGATCCGTTCATATTATTCCTAATGCAGACCCCATTTATTAATGATTCAAATAAAAGAAAATATTTCACTCAAACCATTTAACAGCTTTGGTATAGATGTATTGGCCAAGCAGTTTTGCACGGTTAGGTCATTCAATGAAGTTCAAGCTTTATTGGAATGGAATAAAACAAAAAATAGTCCCCTACTTATTTTAGGCGGAGGCAGCAACTTACTTTTCACCAAAGATTATAAAGGGTTGGTATTACAAAATGCATTAAAAGGAATTGAACTCGTAAAAGAAGACAACGAATATTATTTTGTAAAAGCAATGGCTGGAGAAAACTGGCATCAATTTGTTGGTTACTGCGTTCAAATGCAGTACCAAGGAATAGAAAACATGAGTTTAATTCCTGGCAATATAGGGGCATCTCCTATGCAAAATATTGGTGCTTATGGGGTTGAAGTGAAAGACGTTATTGAATCTGTAGAAGCAGTTCAAATAAGTGACGGGGCAATCGTTTCATTTGACAATAAAGCTTGTGAATTTGGATACAGGGAAAGTATTTTCAAACACCAATTGCGCAACCAATTTATCATCGCTTCCGTCCTGTTCAAATTGCGTAAAACCCCTGTATACAATACCAGTTATGGAAATATTGAACAGGAATTAATGAACATGAACGCAGCACCTTCTATCAAAACTATTGCAGAAGCGGTTATTCGAATTAGGCAAAGAAAATTGCCTGACCCAACTAAAATTGGGAATGCAGGAAGCTTTTTCAAAAACCCGATTATTCCAACGGTATTATATAATGAACTAAAAAAAGCGCATGCATCCATTCCAGGATTTGCTATTCAAAATGGTTTGCATACCAAAGTACCTGCAGCCTGGTTAATTGAACAAACCGGTTGGAAAGGTTTTAGAGTAGGAGACGCAGGTTGCTCTCCGTTGCAACCATTGGTATTAGTCAATTATGGACATGCTAAAGGTGTAGAAATATTTAATTTAAGCACACAAATCATTGAAAAAGTAAAAATTGAATTTGGAATAGAGCTAGAGAGAGAAGTAAATATTTATTAAGCAGATTATTTTGAACTCAAAATTTCTTCTAATGCTACTTCTACTGAATGTGCAGACATATTGATCCATTTAAATTCAGGGTCTTTTTTAAACCAGGTCATTTGTCGTTTGGCATATTGACGGGTATGGTGCTTGATTTGTTGAATGGCTGTTTCCTTAGAAATTTTCCCATCTAAAAAATCAAAAATCTCTTTGTATCCCACTGTTTGTAAAGCAGGTTTAGTTCTAAATTGAACAACTGATTGCACTTCTTTAATCAATCCATCAAGCATCATTTGGTCTACCCTGCTATTAATGCGCAGGGTCAACTGATCCATCGGCATTTCTAATCCTATTTTAACAATATTAAAAGGACGTTGTTTTTTTTGTGCTGTTCTAAACTGGAGTATAGACTTGCCTGTGGCATTCAACACTTCTAAAGCCCGCATTAATCTTTGCGGATTTGCTTGTTCAGCTGTTTCCCAAAATGCAGGATCCCGATGCTTTAATTCTGCCTGCAACCAAATTAAACCCTTTGATGTATAATTGTCAATTATTGCCTCGCGAACACTTGGATCTATTTGGGGCATTGGATCAATCCCTTCGCAAAAAGACTTTATGTATAAACCGGTTCCGCCTACCATAACCAGCTGGTCATTCTGTGAAAAAATTGCTGCCGATTTTTCTAATGCAAATTGTTCAAAATAGCCTGCATTAATATCAGATTCAACAGAATGATCTGCAATAAAATGGTGTTTTACTGCAGTTAATTCTACTGGGCTTGGTCTTGCAACACCAATAGAAAGCTCACTAAAACACTGTCTAGAATCCGCAGAAATAATTTCTGTATGGAGCACTTTGGCCAACGCTATAGAAAGGGTAGTTTTACCAACAGCAGTTGGGCCTGCTATAATATATACGGTGGGCTTAGTCTTCAAAATCATCTCTTTGTTCTTCACCACCTATACCATCATCGTCCCCGTCTGCTTCACTTGGGGCTTCTTCCCCTTCCTCACCAAATCCTTCAGTTGCTTCATTTAAATCGTATTTCTCTTCTATATCGGCAAACTTATCGCCCAACAAACTTTTTGTTCCGTATTGTTGAGGACCAATCCCTTCTATTCTTGAAACAGCTGGATAAGTTAGTTTAGGATTAACTTCTTTATTAACACTAATTAGAGCCACTAAAAACACCCAACCCTTCGCAAAATCGTATTCGTAAATAAATTTCTGATTCACGTCTTGAATTTCTGAACCAATGGTTGTTTCAGCCATTAATAATGGATCTACTCGATATGGTTTATCGTATTTCTCGTAACTGATTTCCCTTCCGCGCAACCAGTTGTCATTGCTTCTGAAAAAAGTGGCTTGGTGCTTCGAATCAAATTCAAATGATTTCAAAATAGCAAAATGCAAATCCAAAAAGAATTGGTTGTGCTTAATCACGATATCGCGATAAACCGCGTCGTCTTCTTCTAAATAAATTCTAAACTTTAAAACAGCCATCCCGCCAAGATTTAATGATTGGGCTGCAAAATAGCGATTATTTAACGGGTTTTAGATTCAATTCTACCCCTTTTTCTAACATATATTGATAAGCCAATTCATATTGGTTCGGAATAATCCCATCTAATATAGCTTCTCGGATAGCATCTTTGATTACCCCTACATTTCGGCCTGGGGTTAAGCCAAATACCTCCATAATTAATTCACCACTGATGGGTGGCTGCCAATTTCTCAATTGATCTTTTGCTTCAACTGCTTGCATCCGTTCTTTGACCATTTCAAAATTCTGCAAATACCGATTTACTTTCTGTTTGTTTTTACTCGTAATATCCGCAGCACATAATGTCATTAAATCATCAATATCTTCCCCAGCATCAAACAAAAGCCTTCTGACTGCACTGTCTGTAATGTTTTCCTTGGTTAAACTAATCGGGCGTAAATGCAATAAAACCAGTTTCTGAACATATTTCATAGGTTCATGCAAGGGCAATTTCAACTTTGAAAATATTTTGGGCACCATTCTGGCTCCTACAACTTCATGTCCGTGAAAAGTCCAACCATGTCCTTCTTCAAATTTTTTAGTAGCTGGTTTGCCAATATCATGCAATAAGGCGGCCCATCTAAGCCAAAGATTCTGCGTATGAGGAACAATATTATCTAATACTTGAAGCGTGTGGTAAAAATTATCCTTATGACCCTTCCCTTCAATATATACTGCCCCATGCAAGTCTACCATCTGAGGAAAAATCCATTTTAGTAACCCAGATTTGTATAGTAAATCCCAACCTATAGAAGGTTTTGAACACAACATGATTTTATTCAATTCATCTGTTATTCTTTCTTGACTTACAATTTTCATTCGATGTACATTCTCACCAATTGCTTTGAAAGTATTTTCCTCAATTACAAAATTCAATTGAGCTGCAAAGCGTATAGCCCTTAGCATTCGCAAAGGATCATCACTAAAAGTTTGTACAGGTTCTAATGGAGTTTGAATTCTTTTTTCGGTTATTGCTTGAATACCGTTAAATGGATCGAGTAGCAAGCCAAACTGAGATTGATTTAACCCAATAGCCAAGGCGTTAATGGTGAAATCCCTTCTATTTTGGTCATCGGCTAATGTACCCTGTTCAACCTGAGGTTTTCTACTTTCCTGCTGGTAACTTTCTTTTCTTGCTCCTACAAATTCAATTTCGAATTCCTCCAGTTTAATTTGTGCAGTTCCAAAGTTTTTAAAATAAGCTACAATTGGCTTATGACTTAATTCATTTGCAAAAGCGTGGGCTAAAGCAATGCCATCACCTAAACAAACAATATCTGCATCCTTGGTATTTCTTCCAATAATTTTATCTCTAACAAAGCCCCCTATTAAAAAACAGGGCAGGTTCATTTTATCGGCCACTGCTCCTATTTGCTTGAATATTGCTTCTTCCTTATCGCTAAACTGAATGGTCATTGCTGCAAATGTAAGATTGTTTATTATGTAGCAGGCAAGCAACGTATTAATTGCGCAATTTCAATTTTATACCCACAATCAAAATGTCCTTGAGGACATTCTTTCTTCCCATGTAAACCACAGGGTCTACATACAAGGTCTCTGTTGATTTGTACGATATAACTTTTTGTGCTTAATGGGCCATAACCAAAACCAGGAATAGTGGAACAATAAATGGCTGTTACAGGGGCATTTACCGAAGAACAAAAATGCATGGGAGCAGAATCATTCACATAATTCATTAATGCATCTTGCATTAATGCGGCTGACTGCAAAAAATTACATTTTCCCGCTAAATTAATTGATAGTGGGTTCCCGCTTCGATCAATAATTTCCTGACAAAGCGCGGCGTCATTGCTCCCCCCTAACACATAAATGGTAATATCTGAAGGCACTTGTTGCAAAAATGCAATCCATTTTTCTATTGGGAACTGTTTAGTCATCCAAACAGAAGAGGGAGCAATACAAATATATTTTCCCTGTTTAAACTGCTCTACAAAATGGATATCGCTTGGGGTTGGATACAATTTGGGCAAACATAGTTTTGTTTCTGGCCAATACAATAATAATTGATTCCGTTCTATCTCATGCAATCCAGTGCTACTGCCCATCTGGTGCTGAATTACTTTTGTAAACAAAGCACTGAGTGGGTTTTTATTGAACCCAATCTTTTCTTTTGCTCCTGACAAAGCAGTTAAAAAACCTGTTGCCGCGTATCGCTGTAAATTAATCACAGCGTCATATTGATTCCTCCGAATTTGGGTAAGTATTTGCCAAAGGTGTTTATACTTATTGTGTTGCTTATTCCATATCAACGTATCACGTAAAAAGGGATGACCTTTAAATAGAGACTCATTCCCTTTGCGAACCAATATATCTAATTCAGCAGTCGGAAATGCCTGATGCAAGGATTCTAACATTGCACTTGCTAGAACCACATCCCCAATAAAAGCCGTTTGAATAATCAGCACCCTTTGCATTCAACAAAACTAAGGATATGCGCTAAATCATTCTCATTCAATTAAAAAAGCTAAATATTGTACTTTTGCTAAAAATTTAATAATGCCCCAAGAATTAGTGTTAGAAGCGTGGAACAATAGAGAATTACTAAAGGATACTAAATACAGCAATGCAATTAAGGAAGTAATTGAAGCGGTAGACAAGGGTCAACTAAGAGTTGCAAGCCCTGAAGCAAATGGTTGGGTGGTAAACGAATGGGTTAAAAAAGCCATTTTAATGTATTTTGGAATTCAACAAATGCAAACCTGGGAAATGCCCCCGTTTGAGTTTTATGATAAAATGCTTTTAAAAACCAATTACAAAGAATTAGGAGTTAGAGCTGTTCCACCTGCCACTGCAAGGTATGGTGCGTATATAGCCAAAAACGTAGTATTGATGCCTAGTTACGTAAATATTGGTGCGTATGTAGATGAAGGCACCATGGTAGACACTTGGGCAACTGTTGGTAGTTGCGCACAAATTGGCAAGAACGTTCATTTAAGTGGAGGGGTTGGTATTGGTGGGGTTTTAGAGCCTTTACAAGCTAGCCCAGTAATAATAGAAGACGGCTGTTTTATTGGCAGCCGCTGCATAGTGGTTGAAGGAGTTATTGTAGAAAAAGAAGCCGTATTAGGGGCAAATGTAGTTTTAACACAATCCACAAAAATTATAGACGTAAGCGGGCCAGAGCCTATTGAAATGATAGGCCGAGTTCCTGCTCGAAGTGTGGTGATACCTGGTAGTTATACCAAAAAATTTAATGCAGGTGAATACCAGGTTAGTTGTGCATTAATCATTGGTCAACGAAAGCCAAGCACCGACTTAAAAACCAGTTTAAACGACGCGCTTAGAGACTTTAATGTGAGTGTTTAACAATGAATGAGTCCAAACGCTCATCTTTGTTTTTAACCGGCTTTTTATTAAGCATTGGCGGAGCCATATTATTTTCTACCAAAGCCATTTGGGTAAAATTGGCGTTTCGAAATACAGGTGTAGATGCTTTAACATTGCTGAGTCTGCGAATGCTTTTGGCACTCCCCTTCTATTTGATAGCAGCATGGATGGCAGGTAAAAAAGAATTGGCCACTCCGCTAAATAAAAAAGATTGGTCTTGGATTATTGCATTAGGGGTATTGGGTTATTACTTAAGTAGTTTATTTGATTTTATTGGATTACAATATATTTCTGCGGGATTAGAACGCTTGATTTTATTTCTATACCCCACATTTGCAGTTTTGCTCAACACTTGGATTTTTAAAAACAAGATTTCTACCATTCAACTGATTGCACTAGCGATTACTTATACAGGAATTGGCATTGCTTATTATGCCGAATTGGGTACCATCCAACAAAATGAACAGTTTTATTTTGGATCTTTTATGGTTTTTTTGTGCGCTGTAACCTATTCTTTTTACTTAGTAGGAACGGGTAAAATGGTAGTTAAAGCTGGAGCAACTAGGTACACAGCATATGCTATGCTTGCAGCAACTGCTGGAGTTTTTATCCATTTTATTGTTCAAGCACAATGGGAGCATGTTAATATGTCTCCCCAACTTTGGTGGTATGGAATTGCTTTAGCAATTATTGCAACGGTTATTCCCTCTTTTATGTTGAGTAGTGGCATGAAAAAGATTGGGAGCAATAACGTTTCAATCATAACCAGTATAGGCCCAGTATCAACCATTATTCAAGCTTCCCTTTTCTTAAATGAGCCCATTCTACTAGAACAAATAATAGGAACAATGATGGTGATTATTGGGGTTGTATTAATTGGCTGGCAAACAACCAGACCCTTCAATTAATGAACCAGTACATTTTCCATTTCGCTCAATCTTTCAAATTGCTCAATCGTTAAAGGTTTAGTTATAAAATGAGTTACATTTAAAAACTTCTTTGATCTTTCATAATCAACATGGTCTATGGAAGATGTTAATATAACTACTGGCCAAGGTTGGCCTAATTTTTCATATTCATGTAAAAAATCCCATCCAGACCTTCCTGAAAAATTAAGGTCTAAAAATATTTTTCTTTTGGTATTAGGGTTCTCTTTTACATATTCTAAGGCGGTATCAACATGATCAAATGTATGCACTGGCATGCTTGGCATTACATTTCGAATAATCAGCTCATTCAATTTATTTACCAAATGGTCGTCGTCTACTAAACAAATTTCTTCAATAGCTTGATTCAATAAATATTTATTGAGTGAAATACTATTAGACGAAGCAAAATTAATTTGATCATTGAGCTTAAAAATTGCATCATTCATCAAATTAGCAGAATACTCTATATCGGAAAATATTTGGGCATAAGTAGCCACATTATGGTCCTGAAATTTTGCGGTTTGTAAAAGTTGCAAAATTTTCGAAAACTCATGTCTTAATTCATGGGAAGTGATAAAAGAGATTTTTTTGAGATGATTCATTTGCTCTAAAACTTCTTTCTCAGAGATTTTTTTAAGTGTAATGTCTTTTTGAATAGTAATAAAGCCGGTAACTATTCCATCTTTATCAAAAAGTGTCTCAATCATTAAATCAAGCCAAATCCTTGCACCTGTTTTGGTATAATACAATATCTCCGTTCTAATACCTTTACCTAATTCAATCACTTTTCTAATTCTGTCAAGGGTTTCTTTACTTGTTTCTGGCCCTTTTAAAAAGCTGCCTGGTGTTTTACCACAAACTTCTTTTAGCGTATACCCAGTCGTCTTTACAAAAGCATCATTCACCCATGTAATCCTATTATCACTATTGCACATGATAATAATACTTCCGATTTTTTGTGCAATCTTAGTGAATTTACCAAATTCAATTTTGGTACTTTCCATTAGTTCTTGTTGCCTTCTTATTTGAATTTGAGCTTCTTTAACAGGTGTAATATCTAAAGCAGTTCCAGCATACCCTTTGAATAATCCAGCATCACTATAAATAGGATTCCCTTTCATATTCATCCATCTGTAACAACCATCGTTTTTTTTCAACCTAAAAGTGATCGCATAAGGTTGTTGCACCACAAATGCCTGTCTTCTCTCTTGCAAAACCTGCTCCTTATCTTCGGGATGAATATGCTCAATCCAGCCATTGCCCATTTCGGATTCTAAAGTAACTCCCCTATAATTTAACCATGCAGCATTCACAAATATTAACTGGTGCTGTTTATCTGTCACCCACATTAAATCGGGCATATGATTGGCTAATTCAGAAAAACATTCTTTTTTAAAATCAATTTCCTTATTAGGAATTTGGCTTGTCAGATGGGTGTTGAGATGATCTTTTATAACCACTCCAACAATTACTCCCTTACTATTACAAACCACATTCATAAAACATTCATACCATTCAACTTCACTTTGGTGGTTGGGTTTTTTAAATTGAAGCTTTTCAGTATGTAGTTTATTCTTAGTGCATTTTAACAATGCGTTTTTAAAAATGGCTATTTCATTGCTACTAAAAATTGAATCAATATTTAGTCCCTTTACATTGGTTCCTTTTAATTGATACAATCTAACAAATGCATCGTTACAGAAGACAATATTGCCTTCCAAATCGGTTGCTAATAAAAAATCACTAGAAGATGCCATGGCATTCTTCAAATCTTTATCTATTACAAAGGGGAATTGCATAAACTAGCGTTTGGGGGGTTAAACTTTACCTTTTGAGAATCATCTCTACAGAAACAAGAATCAAGAATTTCTGGTAACACTAAAAAATCTCTAGACTTATCTAAGAAAAAATTAGCTCCTTTACTCAAACAAGCATGTTTATAAATAGCATGAGGCATATTCGTAAGCATGATGATTAAAGGACTAGCAGTAGGATAGTCTTGTTTTATTTTATTTAATAAATCTATACCACTGATCCCTGGCAACTTAATATCTACAATAAAAACATCAGGAAATAAATTTTCAATTAACTCTAATCCAAGTTCTGCAGAATTTGCTGATCGAATATGATGTGTAGAATTTTTATCAGATAAAAGTATTCGCAGTTGATTCACTATGATATCTGCATCTTCTATGATTAATATATTTAAACTTGATGAAGTCATATTTTTTTGTACTTACCCAAATTTAAACAACTAAAAAAGAAAGCTTTGTAGGGCAAGCCTACAAAGCTTTTGTAGTTTTGACACTACAACTGGTTTTTCAGGAAATTGAATTTTAAAATAAACACTTTCGTGTTTCAAATAGCAAAGCTAATTCAACTAAAGAACTTCAGTTGTAGTTGCATTTAACAAAAAAAACAGTGATTATACGACAGCTTGTAGTGATATCACTACAATTCAGAGATTTTATGCTCAATTGCGTACCGAATTAGATCGACATTGCTCTTTAAGCCCATTTTATCTAAGATTCTGGTTCGGTAAGTACTAATGGTATTGATATTAAGAGATAGCATTTCACTAATCTCAGAAACTGATTTCCCTTCCACTAATTTTTTTAACACTTCAAACTCTCTATCCGATAAATTTTCATGTGGCAGCTTAGTTGTATCTGTTTCTAAAGAACTTGCAAGAACTTCTGCTACCCTATTGGTGATATACTTTCTTCCGCTTAAAATTTGTTGAACAGCAGTAACCAACTCATATGGAGCACTTTCTTTGGTTAAATAACCAGAGGCGCCGGCTTTAATTGCCCGAACGGCATATTGTTCGGGGGAATGCATACTCAACATTAATACTGGCGTATTTGGCACATGGGTTTTAATCTGTTTGAGTATTTCAATACCAGAAAATCCAGGCATACTAATATCAGAAATGATGATATCCCATTTTTCTTTAATCGATTTTTTGAATAATTCTGCAGAATCAGACACATCATGTACTTCGGCATCAGGAAGCGACTCAAGCAGAATTTTCTTTAATCCTTCTCTAATTAGACCATGATCATCAGCAATGAGTATTCGCATATTGTATCACTTACAGCTTTGTAAACCAATAATATGATTAAAGATAAGGAAACTGATTAATATGAACTATAACTGATTATCAAGCTTCGCCATTTTCAAATCCTCAAAAAAAGTCTTAATAAAATCGAAGGAAAGTGGCTTGGTAATATAATCAATAACCGAAGCATAGCTCCTTGCTTTCTCTCTATCACGATTATCAATAGAGGAAGAAAGTACAATCACATTTGCAGCATCAGAAATGGTTGCATAATCGTCTAAAAAGTCCCAGCCACCCCGTCCAGGGAAATTGATATCTAAAAATATGAGCGTTTGCTGCATTTGACCCATATTTCTGATATCGGATAGTGCGTCATCAATATTTATGTAAACTTCTACAGGCATTTCGGGCAACAAAGCTTGAACAATTTTTCTATTCAACACATTGGTTAATACATCATCATCAATCATTATTATTTTTCTGAATTTTTCTGTTTCTTTATTGATGGTAAAAAATTCATCTTGTTGATTAAAAGAGAGTTTATGATTTAATTTAAAAATAGAAGAATTAATTAATTGAATAGATTTTTTAGCCTCTTCTATCAATTCAACTCTTTCAGAATCGGAAATAAATTTATTGTCCATCAAATTAACGATAGACTGTATTTTAGCGTACTCATGGCGCATTTCATGGGAAGTAATAAAAGAAAGTTCTTGTAACCTATTTTTGAATAGTTGACTTTGTTGTTCCATTTTTTTTCGTCCAGATATATTCTGAGCAATCCCAATTAAATAAACCAGTTTATCCCCTAATTTTTCAAATACCGAAAGCCTAGTATTAAAATATTGATATTGCTGAAATTTATCTAAACACCTACATTCAATTTCTACCATTTCTTTTTCGTTATTCTCTAATTGTTGAATGGCATTTTGTATAGGTTTCCAATCTTCAGAATGAATCAAAGAACGCAGTGATATACAATTAATTTCTTGATCTTTAAGATGATCAAATCCGAATATGCTATCTAAAGCGGGGTTTCTCAAAACAAATCTTCTCTCTTTTATATCAAACAGGAAAACCATATCAGGTAACTTATTATAAATGGCTTCTAATAAAGCAGTCTGACTAACCACAGTAGGCAAAACAGCAAAAGATGATACTTTATCTTCCATATTAAATTATTTATAGAAGTAATGTAAAAATGATGCCATCAAATTAAAAATCTAATAATCAATCACTTGTATTAAATAAAAGCATTTAAAGAAGCCATTTTTGGGACTATTATTCCCTTTTTGGGATTAAAATCAATTATTCGGCAGAAAATAACATTAAATTGTATTGCTTTAAAAAAATCCAATGAAGCCTTCAAAACCGCTAAAAATCTTCATTTTAGAAGACGACCTCTGGTATGGTACCATGCTAGAACACTATCTATCATTAAATCCTGACTACCAAGTTCAAAGATTTGAAACTGAAAAAGCATTCTTTCAAAAAATACATGACCAACCCGATGTTATTACACTTGATTATACTTTAGCAGAAGGAGACGCAGATGGTAGCAAAGTATTGAAAAAAATAAAAGAATTCAATGCGGATATTGAAGTGATAATCATTTCAGGTCAAGATCAAATAAGCACTGCAGTAGAATTATTGAAATCTGGGGCATTTGATTATCTGGTAAAAGATGAAGATACTAAAGATCGACTTTGGAATGTATTGCTTCACTTACAAGAAATTAAAGGACTCAAAAAAGAAGTGGAAACACTAAAAGATGCACTCAAAAAGAATTTTGATTTCTCCAAAGTAATCATAGGACAGAGCGATGCAATCAACAGTGTTTTCAAACTAATTGAGAAAGCCGCTAGAACAAATATTACTGTATCCATAACCGGAGAAACAGGCACTGGCAAAGAAATGGTTGCCAAAGCCATCCACTATAATTCAAGCAAACATAAATATCCTTTTGTTGCATTGAATGTTGCAGCTATACCGCCAGATTTGTTAGAAAGTGAGTTATTTGGATACGAAAAGGGGGCATTTACTGGTGCAAATGGAAAGAGAATAGGAAAATTTGAGGAAGCCAACAAGGGAACAATATTCTTAGATGAAATAGCTGAAATGGATTTGCACTTACAAGCTAAAATCTTAAGAGTCTTGCAAGAGAGGGAGATAACTAGAATTGGGGGCAATTCAACGGTTCATTTAGATGTTAGAATAATAGTTGCTACCCACAAAAATCTGCTCAAGGAAGTTCAAAACAAAACATTTAGAGAAGACTTGTATTATAGACTTTTGGGGCTTACGATAGAACTTCCACCTCTAAGAGAAAGAGGGAACGATTTCCTTATTTTAGCCAAACATTTTATACATAGCTTTTGTAGTGACAATAGGCTACCATTAAAAACACTGAGTGCTGAAGCCATTTCAAAATTGAAACAATATGATTTCCCAGGGAATATTAGAGAACTAAAATCAATTATAGAATTGGCCATTGTAATGGCTGAAAAAGAAACGATTCTTGCTTCAGACATAAACATTGACAATAGTGACCATATTGGCAACTTACTAAATAAAGAAACCAGTTTGAAAGAATACGAAAGACAAATTATTCAATTCTTTTTGAACAAGTATAATCAAGATGTACTGATGGTTTCAAAAAAATTAGATATTGGAAAATCAACCATTTATAGAATGATGCAGAAAGGTGAAATATCTAAGTAAATAATATGCTAAGTAATCGCCATTTATATGATAAGAAAAAATTAACCAATCCTTACTTAGGAGACCAACTAATTAATACCATTACAACCCATATTAATTTAGGTATATTAATTGAGGACGAATCTGGTCTTGTAATTTCAATTAATGAGGCTTTTTGTAATATTTTCAATATTAATGCTCCTAAAGAAACACTAATTGGATCAGACTTAATTTTGAATGGAAGTATAGACTTAAGTGTTTTAGAAAACGAATACTATTTTATTCAAAGAACAAATGAAATACTGAGTGAAAGAAAAATGGTAACCAATGATGGAATTGAATTAAAAAATGGTCAATACCTAGAGAGAGATTATATTCCAATAATAGATGGAGAAGTATACCAAGGACATATCTGGTATTATAAAAATTCAACTGAAAAAAATTTAGTTGAAAAAAAGTTGGAGAAAATAAAAAAGGCTTACGGTGATCTATTCAGTCACTTACCCAATGATATTGCAGTGCTTGATCCTGAATATGCCGACTTATTTCTTAATCCAATTACTGTAAAAGACGAAGAATTAAGACAATACATCTTAGAGTGGATGATTCACCCAAACTATCCAAATTCAACTAACTTATTCTCTGCAAAAGCTATCAATAACTATCAAGAATTATTTACAAGTGTAATACAAAATAAAATTGAAGGTACCATTGAAGAAAAGCGAGTAAATGAAACTGGTGAAATTCATTATTACTTGAGAAATTTAAAACCCGTATTTGATGAGACAGGCAAACTCAATATGCTTATTGGCTTAAATACAGATATTACAGAAAGGGTCAAAGTAGAAGAAGATCTAAAAAAAGCAAAAAGATTAACTGAAGATATTTCAAAAGCAAAAGAACTTTTTCTTGCAAATATAAGCCATGAAATAAGGACTCCCCTTAATGGAATACTAGGATTGGCCAATCTGATTAAAAAAACAGAACTAAATCAACAACAAAGCAAAATGGCTTGGATGATTGATGAAGCCGCTAATAATTTATTGGTAATAGTAAATGACATATTGAATTTAGAAAAGATTTCATCAGGCGAAATCATATTTGAAGAAATTCCCTTCCAACTAAAAGACCAAATTGCCACGATAGTAGACAGCTTTCAATACAAAGCAGAAGAACAAAATTTGCTATTAAAATTTGAAAATAAACTAGAAAGAGATCAGATGGTGTTGGGGGATCCTTATAGACTATCACAAATTTTAAATAATCTTATTAGTAATGCCATCAAGTTTTCTGAAAAAGGGTTTGTTTCAGTAACACTTAGCAGCATATCGGAAACCGACAATTTAATATGGTGCAAAATAGCTGTAAAAGATACTGGCATAGGCATTGCGCCTAATCAAATAGAACAAATTTTTGAACCCTTTAAACAAGCTGACAGTTCAATTACTAGAAAATTTGGGGGCACTGGATTGGGTTTAGGTATATGCAAAAAATTAATTGAAAATATGGGTGGAAGAATTGCAGTAGAAAGCGTTCCATCAAAAGGCTCTACATTCAGTTGTATACTTCCAATCAAGAAGAATAATAAAGTTTTATCTCCAACAATTAATCAACCCAACTACGAAAAATTAAAAGGCTGCAGAATTCTCTTAGCAGAAGACGTGGAAATGAATCAGTTTATAACGAGAACCTTATTAGAAGAAAAAGGTGTTTATGTAAGTGTGGCCATTAATGGGAAAGAAGTGATTGAAAAAGTAACTAATTATCAGTATGATTTAATTTTAATGGATATATCTATGCCATATATGGATGGAATACAAGCGACTTCTATTATCAGAAGCATGAACCACCCCACCAAAAAAAGCATACCCATCATTGCAATGACTGCCAACGCCTTTAAAAAAGATGAAACTAAGTACAGAAGCGTTGGGATGAATGGATATTTAAGCAAACCATTTCATGAAACTCAGCTATACAATGCTATCATAGAGGTTTTAGACCAAGCACATTTTATTGTACAAGAAGAACAAATTGAAACGCCCAATACAAAAAGCAACAAACTGTATAATGAGGAATTGATTATGGGAATGGGAAAAGGAAGACCAGAATTTATTCAAAAAATGGTCGGTTTATTTCTAAAAACTATGCCAATTGATATGGAACTCTTGGTAAATTCTGCAACAATTAATGATTGGAAAACGGTAGAAAAAACTGCTCATAGAATGAAATCTGCTTTTAGAGGTATGGGAATAAAAATAGCAGCAACCAAAGTGAAACGAATTGAAGAAATGGCAACAGATATTCCTTTAGACCAATCCATCTTTACCCATATCAATGATTTAAACCAACTATTAAATGAAGTATTGACGCAATTAAAAGAAGATTACCCAAATGCTTTTGTCCCAAAATAAATTTTTGTTCCAAATATGGGAATAATGGTATAGGATTCTTTATTATAAACAACTGATAATCAATATTAAATAGCCAGCAAACAATTGGCATTGTATTAGATAAATACAGTTGATGAACAAAACCAACTGTGATGAATGTAACTGTGTTTATAAATGAACAATTGAATGAAATTTCGCAAAAATTATTAATTGACCATTGTAATCATGAAATCATTCAAACAAAAGACCATACCCAATTTCCTTTTCTTTACGGAAAATACGCTTTAATGATTACCGAACCAGAACCAGAGAATGATATTCATATTGTTTTTGATGGTTTCGAAAAATTTAATCAATATCCAATCATTGCTGTAGGAAATTGGAAAGCGAATGCCTACGGACAGGCGCTTTTTGAACGTTACAGAAACAGCTATTTAGTTAAATTAATACATCCGCAGATTCAATTAAGAACACTGAATATGCTCAGGACAAATTGTTTTATCTATATTGATTCACATCACCAGGAAGACCAATCCGCTTCATTAATTGAAGCAATGTATATGCAACTACCTATTATTGCATATGCTTCTGAATACAATAAAGCACTCACGCAAAACAATGCCATGTTTTTTAAGCACTCATCAGAATTGATAGACATACTTCACTCACTACATCCTACAAAAGCAGCCAATAATGGTGTATTAATGAAGCAGTCAATTAGTTCCCAACTGGAGAAGCTTCATCTAATGCACTAAGTTCTTCAAATTGAGGTACGGTGAGCGGCTTGGTAATGAAATGGGTGACATTTGAATATTTCTTAGACTTTTCGTAATCGTTGTGATCAATGGAAGAAGTCAAAATTATCACTGGCCATGGTTGATTCATTTTTTCATATTCCTCAAGAAAGTCCCAACCATTCCTTCCCATAAAATTTAAGTCTAAAAATATCTTTCTTTTTAATGTAGGATTTCCTTTTAAATAGTCTATTGCGTCGTCAATATTATCAAATACTGTTACGGTCATATTTGGAATTACATTCCGTATAATTACAGTATTCAGCTTATTAATCATATGGTCATCGTCCACCAAAATAATCTCTTCGATTTCCTGATTTAATAAAAATTTATTTAGGGCAATATTACTGCTTGATGCAAAACTAACTTCATCAGATATCTTTAAAATAGCCTGATTCATTGTATTTGCAGAAGATTCTATATCCAACAAAATTTGTTGATAACCTTGTAATGTATTTTGTTGAAACTTTGCAGTTTGCAAAATTTGCAAGATTTTAGAAAACTCATGTCTTAACTCAAAAGATGCAATATCAGAAATTTGCTTAAGATGTGCCATTTGTTCTTCCACATCTTTTTCAGTCATTTTCTTTTTAGTAATATCATTTTGGATAGTCAAATAACCAATAATATTTCCTTGCTTATCAAACAAGGTTTCCATTTTGAGATCCAACCAAATCTTATTACCATTTTTAGCATAAAAAACAATTTCAGTTCTTAAACTTTTGCCTTGCGAAATGGCTTGTCTTAATTTATCTAAGGAATCAGCTGCTGTATCCGCCCCAGACAAAATAGCTATGGGCTCTTTGCCATTAACTTCTCTTAATGGAAATCCAGTTAATTTTACAAAACTATCATTTACCCAGGTTATCCTGTATCCAGGATCACACAAAATAATTACTACATTAATTCTTTGAGCAATCTTAGTAAACTTTGCAAATTCTACCTTAGACACTTCCAACATTTCTTTTTGTCTATGCATTTGCAATTGCAGCTCCTTCATATTAGTTACATCCTGCAGCGTACCTGCGTAACCAACAAAGTCTCCTAGGTTCGTATACATGGGACTGCCTTGCATTTCTACCCATCTATAAGTTGCATCATACTTTCTGTACCTAAATTGAATGGTATAATCAGATTTTGCTAAATATGCAGCGTTTTGCTCAGCAGTCACTTGGTATTTGTCTTCCAAATAAATCCCATCCATCCATCCATTTCCCGATTCATTTTCTATAGAGACCCCCCTGAATTTTAACCAAGCTTTATTAACAAAATTAATTTGATGTTGGTGATTACTCATCCACATCATTTCCTTCATATAATCTGCAATTTCACGAAACCATTCTCTATTTTGACCTGAAATACCAGCTCCACCTGAATTAGTTGAAGTGGTTGTATTTGGTTGAAGAACTGATGTAACAGCTGTTTTCCCTATTAATAAAAAAGCAACCGGGTAAGACCTTCGATCGTTTACCACTGAAAATTCATACTGAATAAAATTTTCACTCGCATTAATTCCTGGGTGTTTTAGTTTTAAGCTGTTTGGAGCTGTAGATTTTGTAAGCAATACCTGATGAATCGTGTCTTTAATCAATCCTGCATCTGCAGAATTAATTAAGGAATCAATATTTACCCCTTGTACAGATTCACCCACAATTTGATATAGCCTTTGAAAAGCATCATTGCAAAATGTAATATTTGCCTCTAAGTCTGTTGTAAAAACAAAATGGTCATTAGAAGAAATTTGATCTAATAATATTCTTTCAACACTATATGGATAACGCATTTTTGTCCTTATTTTTTTTGTATAACTCAATAATAACAATTCTAGTATTTACCCAAATTGTTTTAATGTACCTAACCATGTTTTTATATAATTGTAAAGCCATAGAATGATGTAAGCATAAATAATCACTTTCAATATGAACCACTTAATATTATGGATAGAAAATATTCGTCCAAGCCAATATAAAAATTGGCCAAACAATAGTAAAAAATAAGCGAAAAATATAGAACGGGAAGTTAGTTCACGCCACTTCATAGGTAATTCGTTGTGTAATTTAAATATACTGTATTTTCATTCTGGAATTAATAAATGCAGAATTTATTATGGAAATAATACACCTGGTTTTTGCAAGAAATACTAAAGAAAAAATCAACCAACTGGTTGATATTGCTAACCAATTGGCAACAGAGCAAACTAAGTTGGGCTATACCGTTCAAGTTTGGGGAATTGGAGCTGGCACCATAGAGCAATTACAACAAAAACCATATAAAGTCTGCTTCTTCAGCTCAAGATTATTTATGTGGAATACGCTGGATAATATGAAAAAAGCCATGAAAGCGCTTAAGCCAGGAACCATATTTCATATACATGGAGGTATTATTCCAATTTTTTATCCAATCATTTTTCATCTTCATAAAAATGATTTTCAATTTGTATTATCTCCACATGGGAGGTACAACCTATATACTTTAAAATTGGCGAGCTATTTAAAAAGAAAACAGTTTGAAAATTTTGATACGAATATTATTAATTGGGCCAACGCTATCCATTTTGTAAGTGAGTTTGAACGAAAAGAGCTTTTAGCCTCCTGCCCTTTTGACTTACAAAAGTCTTATATTTTACCCAATGGATTAATCGATAATAATATCAATATTGCTCCTAAAATAATGAAACATGATGAAATTATTTATTGTTATTATGGAGAGCTGAATGTCACCAAAATGGGAATTGATATTTTACTAAATGCATTTTCTGTTTTTAAAAAAACAAATACCAATAATGCTGTACTCTGGATTATGGGAAATGGGAAAGACCGAAACACTATTTTGAAATCAATTAAAAAACTAGGATTGCACAAGTATGTATTTGTAAAACCAATGGTGTATGGCACATTAAAATTTGAACAGCTAAGTAAAATTGATATTATGGTAAGACCATCAAGATTAGACTATTCTCCTTTTGTTGTATTAGAAAGTGCGTCAATGTCTATCCCGTCTATTGTATCAAATCAAACTTATTTTGCAGAAATCATCAAAGCAGCTAATGCTGGTTATACATTAAAAGACAATTCCGTAGAAACACTTTGCCAAATTTTTATCGAAAGCATGAACGATATCGATTCAATTCAGTGGAATAGAAAGAAAATGAACGCTAGACAAATGGTGATTGATCATTTTGCTTGGAACAATATTGCAAGAGCACAAATAGAAGTATATAAAACATTATAATAAATCATCCATTACCCTACAAAACCAGTAAACTGCAGCCACGAATATCTGCGTGATCCATTCTACCCAACACTTCAAAGCTTCCGTCAGCATATAGTTTGCCTATATCCTGTGTTGCAATAAAAGAGCAGCTGTAAATATTTGCAAGGTCTATGATTTGTAATAGTCCTGTTCCCTCCGTTAAAATGGCTAATGGATCATCTTCTTTTCGAACAAATACTTTCATCCATGGTGGGCAATAGTACCTGCCACCGCTCTTTGAATATGCTTGGCTGAGTAATTCTGTCATTCCATATTCTGCATGAATAGATGGAAGACTTAACCTTTCAATGAGTGTTTCGTGTAATTCAGGTCTTGTTAGTTCTCTTCCTCTTCCCTTCATGCCCCCTGTTTCCATTACCACTGTATATGTTAATTGCATAGGAAACTGTGCAGCAAAATCAAGTAGGGCAAATGTTACACCCAACAGCAAAGTGGGCTGACCTCTAGATTCTAACGCTGCAATCTTATTTGCTAATTCGGCATAATTATATAAATAAAAGCCGCTTTCGGAATGACCGCTCATTGCAATCATTTTATTAGCCATATATACCAATGAAGAATTTTCTCTTTCCAAATAAGCGGGTAACAAAGCCAATACACACCAATTTTGAATTGATCCGTATTGACGTTCAAATCCTTCAAGAAAAGCCTGCTCATAAATGGCTAAATTGGCCACATGATGCCTGCTAGTAACCATTCCAGTTGTTCCACTACTTTCAAAAATTTTCTGCTCTTGCCAGTTTCCTGTTTTCACCTGCTGCTCTTTGAAAAATGAAATAGGCAACGCAGGTATCTTTTGTGGTATCTTTCGTTCTGATGGCAATGAATCAATCAGGTCAACCCATTGGTGGTAAACTGGGTTATATTGGTACTGAAATTGAAAAACAGTATTACACAAATCATCAAAACTGGATTCATTTACAGAAAAAATATTGTTAATATCAATGGGTAGTACCAACCTTATTTGTATTGTTTTAACTAAATTTGAAAAGAAAGTAATCTGATGAGAACAAAATTATTAATCCTGCTGACAATTACCTGCTTTTTTTACGGATGTAAAAAAGATGAATTTAATACAAAGCCAACACTTGCTTTTGGCGAAGTGAATTCAAGGGAACTCAGACAGGGCAATTTGCTCATTTTCAGCTTAAACTTTACAGACAAAGAGGGAGATATACAAGATACCCTTTGGGTACAGAAGATTTCTAAAACCTGTCCCACTACACCTGGTGTGCAGTTTATTAGTCCAAATAGAGTTCCCGACTTTACAGGCACCCCTAATTTAAAAGGAAAATTAGAAGTCACTTTTGTTTACAATGCAAATGTACCAGGTACCCCTTCGATTGTAGGCTGTAACAATAGAAATGATACATCGTATTTTAGATTTTGGTTAAAAGACAAGGCCAATAACAGAAGTGACACCATTAGCTCTCCTGATATTATTTTAATTCGCTAATGAAAGGAATAGCTGAGATAAAAGGTTTTTTTTACGGTAACTATTTCTACGCAATTTGTGCCGTTGCTTTATCCATCGAATGTTCATTACAACTGGGTTTGCCACTAAATAATGTTTTCTATTATTTATTAATTGGCTTCGCAACTATCCTATACTATACTCACGCTTATTATATTGAAATTAAGCGAACCCCAACAACCCTTAACGATAGAACTGCCTGGTACTTGCGTAATAAAAAAAAGATTGAAAGAACGCAGTTAATCTTAACTTTTTTACTAGCAACCATTACCCTATTGGTTGTGAATGGACTCCAACCCCATTTTTCTAAAGTAAATACTAAAAGCTGGTTGATATTATTTAGTTTTTTTGTAATAGGTATTGCCTATTACAAACATATGCATCCATTTTGGGGCAAGTGGGGATTAAGAAACAATGGGTTAATAAAGCCGCTTATTATTGGTTGGGTTTGGGCTGGCACAGTATCATTTTCACCAGTTTTCTTTTATGATTTGAGCAATCCAGGTCAAGATAAATCCCTAGATACACTAACCGGACTTCTATTTATTAAAAACTGGTTATTTATTAGCATTCTTTGCATTCTCTTCGACATCAAAGATTACGCAAACGACGCCAATCAGCATTTGAAAACCTGGGTAGTTCAATTTGGACTCAGAAAAACATTGTTTTGGGTCATTTACCCAATGACTATTTTAAGTGTACTGGCTTACTGGATTTTTGCAATCGGGCAAGAATTTTCCATTTTTAGAATACTATTCAACAGTATACCTTATGTATTGTTGATAACTGTTTGCACTTTTATGCACCAACGTAAAAGCATTCTCTATTATCTTGCAATCATTGACGGATTGATGCTGGTAAAAGCAATTTGTGGCATAACCGGCATGTTGGGTAATTAAACTTTTAATAATGGCAAAAGCAAAAACAACCAAGACTAAGTCGGTAGTTACCGAAAAGTCTATGAATTTTTTAAAAACGTATATCAATACTCCTTCTCCTGTAGGATTTGAAAGTGGTGGTCAAAAATTATGGATGGAGTATATAAAACCCTATGTAGATACCATTTTTACAGACCCCTACGGAACTGCTGTTGGGGTGGTTAATCCTACTGCTCCTTTTAAAGTAGTGATTGAAGCACACTGTGATGAAATCAGTTGGTTTGTAAATTATATTAATGATCAAGGGCTTATTTATTTGAAAAGAAATGGAGGAGTTGATCACCAAATTGCTCCAGCAAAGCGGGTACTTATTCATGGTAAAAAAGGCCCTGTAAAAGCCGTTTTTGGATGGCCTGCTATCCATACTCGTTTAAGCAACCCGGAACAAAAAGAACCTTTACCAAAAATAGAAAATCTTTGTTTGGATTGTGGAGCAAGAAATAAAAAGGAAGTAGAAGCTTTGGGGATTAGAATTGGTTCTGTAGTTACTTATGAAGAGGGATACGACGAATTGGCTTATGATTTTATTATTGGACGTGCGTTTGACAATAGGGTTGGGGGATTTATGATTGCGGAAGTAGCCAGACTACTCAAAGAAAACAAGAAGCAATTACCTTTTGGACTTTATGTGGTAAATGCAGTTCAAGAAGAGATTGGATTAAGAGGAGCTGAAATGATTGCCAGAAGAATTAAACCGAATATCGCCATCATTACAGATGTAACGCATGACACAAGTACTCCAATGATTAGTAAAATTATTGAGGGCGATATTCAATGCGGTAAAGGGCCTTCTCTTGCTTTTGCCCCAGCAATTCATAATAAATTACTTGCAGTGGTTGAATCTGTTGCAGAAAAGAATAAGATTCCAGTTCAAATGCGAACCCTAAGTAGAAGCACAGGAACAGACACCGATAGTTTTGCATATGCAAACGATGGATGTCCTTCTGTATTAATTTCTATCCCTTTAAGATATATGCATACTACCGTTGAAATGTTGCATAAAAAAGATATTGAAGACACCATCAAATTAATGTACGAAACCTTATTAACATTAACGCCTAAGACCAATCTTAGCTATCTATAAGCATGGTAATACCCAGCCAAACAACCTATAAAGTGGCCATACTTGATCTTTATGAAGGTCAAGCCAACCAAGGAATGCGTTGTATAAGAGAAATACTTGCCGAATGGGGAAGTAAAAATAATATTCAGATTCAATTAGATGAATTTAATGTTCGAGAACATTTAGCGGTACCCTCTTTAGATTATGATCTATTTATATCTAGTGGAGGCCCAGGCTCTCCTCTAGATACTATTGATACTAAATGGGAAGCAGCTTATTTTAGCTGGTTAACCCAACTAGAGCAATGGAATAATAGTACCAATTGTTTCCCTAAAAAACATGCATTCTTTATTTGTCACAGTTTTCAATTACTCTGCAGACACTATGAAGTTGGCAATGTGTGTAAACGAAAATCTACTTCATTTGGCGTATTCCCGGTTCATATGATGGAAGATGGCCACCATGAATTGGTCTTTAATGGCTTACGCGATCCATTCTATTGCGTTGACAGCAGAGACTATCAAGTAATTGAACCCAATCACGAAAAAATCAGAGAACTGGGTGGGGCTATTTTAGCCATAGAAAAAAACAGGCCCCATGTGCCCTTTGAAAGAGCCATTATGGCCGTTCGTTTCAATGATTATTTCATGGGCACGCAGTTTCATCCGGAAGCAGATGCAAATGGAATGGCCATGTACTTACAAAGAGAAGATAAAAAAAATGTGGTTATAGAAGCACATGGATTGGCTAAGTGGGAAAGCATGGTAGAACAATTATTGGATCCGGGAAAAATCATGTGGACCTACAACCATATTCTTCCTAACTTTCTTCATCAAGCCACAAAAGAATTGGTTACCCAATAGTCCAAAATTTTAACTTATGGTTCCTGCAATCAGAAAACAATTCAACGAATCTTTTACTGATGCTGGGTATCAACAATACCTAGCAGTTCTAAATGAAAAATATAAAGGAGCAATCGAATTTAGGGTTGCAGAAACTCCTGTATTTATTGATAAAATTTTTAAAGAGAAGCTACTTTCAGCTTGCGAATCAATTGTTGATTTTATTGTACAACCCAACTTCATTGAGTTAACCAATCATGCAATTCCTTCTAATGTAAAAGTTCCCAACGAAAATAAGCATACCCATTTTATTGCTTTTGATTTTGGAATATGTGAAAATGAATTAGGAGAACTTGAACCACAATTAATTGAAATGCAAGGGTTCCCTACCCTATTTGCTTATCAAATATGGCACGACTTAACTTTTAGAAAACAATATGCAATTCCAGAAAATTTTAGTTGTTACTTAAATGGATTTACACAAGAAACATATACTGCTTTACTCAATGAAATTATAGTAGGTAACTATTCCCCAGAAGAAGTCATTCTTTTGGAATTATTTCCGCATGAACAAAAAACAAAAGTTGATTTTTATTTTACAGCCGAATATACTGGCATATCTATAGTTTGCTTAACAGAATTAATTAAAGAAGGGAATGACCTTTTTTATATAAAAGACAAGAGGAAGATTCAAATTAAGCGAATTTATAATCGGATTATTTTTGATGATTTACAACAACAAAAAAAAGAAATACAAGCAATAGGCCAAATTCTTTTTGAAGATTTAAATGTTGAATGGGTTCCTCATCCAAATTGGTTCTACAGAATTAGTAAATATACTTTACCATTTATTCAGCATCCATATGTTCCAACTACATGGTTTTTGAATGAATTAAAACAGGTTCCTCCAGACTTAGAAAACTATGTATTAAAACCATTGTTCTCATTTGCAGGACAAGGCGTAGTGATTGATGTTACTCCAAAAGATATTGAGTCAGTTCAAGACCCAGAAAATTGGATACTACAAAAAAAAGTAAAATACGCTGCAGTAATTGACACCCCCAATGAACCCGCCAAAGCTGAGCTTAGAATTTTTTATTTTTGGAAAGAAGGGGACGAAAGACCTATTGCAACCAATAACTTAGCCCGTTTGAGCAAAGGAAAAATGATTGGTGTTAGATACAACCAAGACAAAGACTGGGTTGGAGGAAGCCTTGCTTATTTTGAAAAATGACTTTAATTACTATGCACGACAACTTATCTACGCATGCCAAGAATATCCTTGGCTTACAATTACCTACCGATCCTAGATGGGTAGATTTAGCCAGTATTTCATTAGAAGCAATATTAACAGACCACGCTTATTGTGAGCAGAAAGCAGCTTTAACCTGTATCTCTTATATTCAACGTTATTCTGATAGAAAAGAACTTGTAGAAGCCCTATCTCCGATTGTTACTGAAGAATGGGGGCATTTCAGAGCTGTATTAGCAGAACTCAACAAAAGAGGACTTGCTCTAGGCAAGCAAAGAAAGGACGAATATGTAAACCAATTATTGATTTTTCAACACAAGGGTGGGCATATAGAAGACCGACTTTTAGACCAGTTACTCACTATGGCATTAATTGAAGCAAGAAGTTGCGAACGATTTAAACGCTTAAGTGAAGGTTTAGAAGATGCTTATTTAAGAAAATTCTACCGAAAATTTATGGAAAGCGAAGCAGGTCATTACACTTTGTTTATAACCCTTGCAGAATTATATATCCCCAAAACAAAAGTTAGAGCAAGATGGAAAGAATGGCTTGCCCACGAAATTGAAATCATGAAACACCTTGAATTAAGAGGAGATCGAATTCATTAAATTAGAATTCCCAATTACTTCCAACTTTTGTAGATTTTGAATAAAACAATATCGCCAAAAAAAAACCCCGAGTAAACTCGGGGCTTTTCAATATAAGTAGTTCAATCATTATTCTTGAACCTTAAAGTCTACTCTTCTATTCAGCGCTTTACCTTTTGCAGTTTTGTTGTCTGAAATTGGTTGAGTGCTTCCGAAGCCTTCAGCAGTTAGTCTTGCAGCGTCAATCTTTTGAGCTACTAAGTAAGACTTAACCGCATTTGCACGCTTCACAGACAATGGATTATTGATTTTGTCGTTTCCAGAAGCATCAGTATGACCTTCTACAAATAATTTCAATGTAGGATTCTCATTTAAAGCTTTTACCACTTTGTTTAATTCTACTTTAGACACTTTGGTTAATACTGCAGAACCAGATACGAACTGTACTTTCTTATTATCAAAATTGTAAGTTGCTTTTAGTTCAGGACAACCATTGTTCTCACGAGTTCCTTTAATTGAAGGACACTTATCTTCTTCATCATTTACACCATCTCCATCAGTATCAGGTATTGGACAACCTTGATAACGTGCTAAACCTGGAACTGAAGGACACTTATCTTCTTCATCATTTACACCGTCTTTATCGGTATCAGGAATAGGACATCCATTGTATTTAGCTACACCCGCAGTGGTAGGACACTTATCATTCTCATCATTGATGCCATCTTTATCGGTATCTGGTACAGGGCAACCATTGTATTTGGCAACTCCTGCTACAGTAGGACACTTGTCATCCTTGTCGTTAATGCCATCTTTATCTGTATCAACTGGTGCTGGAGCAGCAACAGGAGGAGGTGGCGGAGGAGTAACCATTTTAGGAGCTGGCTTATCCTTTAATGGAGAAGCAATACCTACTGTATAAGCAGTATGATTATACGCTAATCCAGAAATGGCGCCACGGAACAACATTTGGGTATTGATGAAGGTTTCTCCGCCCAAATTGAATTGTAATCCTACACCAGTATTACCCTGAGCAGCAAAATAAGTTCCAGCATACATTGAAGCGCCAACACCTACTGTAAAATAAGGAACTACAGTATATTTATCGGTTAGCAACTTAACATTCACATTTGCATCTGCTTCTAATAAGAAAAGGCTTCTTGTAGAAGAAGTAACACCAGACTTTCTATAAAAAGGATATTTAGTGTAAGTACCAGATAATGTAGCCATGAAGTCTACATGCTCAGTGATACCTTCGAAATATTGAAAGCTTAAACCAGGACTCATTTCCTTCAGAGGAGTAAACTCACCACTTTGAAGAACACGAGAAAGAGAAGTTCTGCTGATTTTTTCCGCAGTGTACATATCATTCAAGAAAAAAGCAACACCTAAGCTGGCTCTTTTCTTATAGCTGGTAGGTGTTTGTGCAAAAGAAGCAGTTGCCAAACCAACAACTATTAAAGAAAACAGAAATTTCTTCATAAACAGGTTTTTGTTAATTTATGGCAAAAATACAAGTAGAAATTGGTTTTCTAAAATTATGATAACTTTATCTTTTAATTATTTTTCCCCTCTGGAGCCTGTACAACTTCCAATTTCACTTTTGCAAGTCCCTTATTCAAAAATTCTAATTTTTTGGCTGCAGCCCTAGTTAAATCAATCACTCTTCCCTTTTTTTTCATTCTAGGGTGCATTTTATCATTAATCTTGACTACTGCCCATTTTCCGTTTTTCATATTGGTCACTTTTACCCATGTTCCCAATTTGAGGCTATTACTAGCGCCAGTAAATGCTTTATTAGTAAATCTTTCTCCTGAGGCGGTTTTGATCCCTTCAAAACGACCACTATAATAACTTGCCGTTCCCAAAACTACTTTGCCAGTAAAAACCAAGTTGGCATCTGCTTTAAGCGCACTATCTGCCGACCACAATAAACTATCTGGCATACCAGGATTAAACAGCACTGAATCTGCTTGTGTTTGCCCCTGAACCTTACCCGCTAATATGAGTAATAGAATAAAAAGTATTTTATGATGCATTCAATTGCTTTAAATGAACAATGGTGCGTACATAAGGTACAAAAAATCACCGAATGAGCTTCGCACTTTCTGCCACAATAGCCAAATTGTATGCCGAAGTTTGATTCAAATGAAAAAAATCAACCATGTATATTAAATACAAGTTGATTTTCAATAACTTATGATCTACTAAATAGGAGTTACAGCAACTACCGCATCCAGGTTTAGGGTGCCGTGTATATGAGGGAAGACCTCATTAATATTTCCTGCCAGTTCAAATACGAGTGGGCGTTCTACTTTGTCTTTTTGAATTGTCAGCTTTACTAACCCAGTTACTCCTTGGTAGTATCTTTCTAATACACCATTCACTTGATCAGCAGTACTGCAATGCATGAATCCTTCTTTAACCAATGTATCGGCCTCATAAAATCCTTGTTTAAAAGCCAAATCCCATTTTTCTTGGGTAGTGATATGATATATAAAATCTCCGTTCATGTTAAAATAGTCTTTTTAATTTTTGTTCTTGAAGCATTAAATCGGTGATGACCATTGCTGTTACCGCTTCCAAAATTACAGGAACACGTAAAGCAATGCACAAATCATGCCTTCCTTTAATTGAAAACCGTTCTTGTTCTTGGTTATCCCAATTTAAAGATACTTGTTCTTTAGGTGTTGAAGAAGTTGGTTTAATTGCCACCCTAAAATACAAGTCGTTCCCATTACTAATACCACCAACAACGCCACCGGCATGATTGGTTTTAGTATGACCCGCAATATTTTCAATGGCATCATTGTGCTCAGACCCAAACATTTTTGCTGCAGCAAATCCGGCCCCAAACTCTACCCCTTTAACGGCAGGTATAGCGAACACTGCATGGCTGATCAGCGATTCTACAGAATCAAAAAAATGTTCCCCTAAACCAATTGGCAATCCCGTTGCAGTACAAGCTACAATTCCCCCAACACTGTCTTTTGCATCAATCGCTTTTTGCAACCCTTTTTCTAAATCGGTTTCTCCACCAATTTCATTGATGACTGATTGAACTTGTATCTGATGTTGTACTAATAATTTTTTCGCGACCACTCCAGCTGCAACCAAGCATACTGTTAACCGACCACTAAAATGACCGCCCCCTCTAAAATCTTCAAAACCGCCATATTTTACATGTGCAGTAAAATCTGCATGGCCCGGTCTTGGTATGGATCGGTGTTTATCGTAATCTTGGCTTCTTGTATTGTTGTTTTCAAATAAAATGGTCAATGGAGCACCAGTTGTTTTTCCATTGAATAATCCACTTTTGAAAATGGGTAAATCATCTTCTTTTCTTGGTGTAGTTCCTTTTTGCACCCCCCCTTTTCTTCGTTCGGTATCTACAATAAAATCTTCAACAGATAAAGGAAGACCAGCAGGACATCCATCAATGACAAGTCCAACGGACTCTCCATGAGATTCCCCAAAAATTTGCACACAGAATAATTTACCAAATGCGTTCACCTTGCTGTTTATATTTAAACGTTATTATATTTCAGTTATTACACCAACACCTAATTGTTGTAAGTGACTATAAAATGCTGGATAAGATTTATTTATTGCTTCTGCATCTTGAATGGTAACTGGCGCATCCGCATTTAATGCAGCAATAGCCGTGGCCATCGCTATCCGATGATCATGATGAGAAGAAACTTTTGCTGAATTAATTGGCGTTACCTGCAATCCATTTCTACGTCCTACAACAAGCATCAAATTGTCTTGCAGCTTTATTTCAACACCCAATTTAGCAAATTCTTCTTGTAATGTAATTCCTCGATTACTCTCTTTATATGCGAGTCTATGAACTCCTTCTATCACTGTAGTACCTTCACAAAAGGCAGCCAATGCAACCAATGGAGGAAATAAATCAGGACAATCGGTAGCGTCAAAATGAAAGGCTTTTAAAGGCAATGACCTTACTTCTATTTGATGTTCTTGAACAGAAAGTCCGGCTCCTGCATCAGACAATGCCTGCAATATTGCTTTGTCTGCCTGTGTAGAAAATACATTTAATCCCTTAACATTAATATTTCCAGCAACTGCCCCAGCAACCAATAAAAAAGCAGCTCCACTCCAATCCCCTTCTACTTGGTATTGGATATTGGTTTTTTTTCCTTTTTGATTGGCTTTAACGAAACTAAACGATTCGTAATTATTATTTTGAATAGTAGTTCCAAATGCTTCCATTACTTGTAATGTAAGATCTATATAGGGTCTACTTTTTAAGTCATTCACAGTTATGGTAACACCGTCTGCTTCTGCAGCACCAAAAGCCATTAATAATCCCGTTAAAAACTGAGAGCTCAAAGATCCATCAATAGTGATATTCGTTGGTGTTAGTGGCCCTTGAATGGTGATAGGCAAAAACCCTTCCGCTGAGCTCATATGCACTTTTAGTTGCGGAAGCACTTCATCAAAAAAATGCATCGGCCTTTTCAATAAACTTCCTGACCCATTAATGGTTAAGCTTGCCTTGCTTAACGCAGCAATTGGTGTAAACATTCTGATCCCCAATCCACTTTCTCCACAATTAAGTTGTTGAGAAATAGGAGCTACTCCAGTAGATTGAATCGTTAAACTTTCTTCTGAATGATTGATGATGGATGCTCCCAATTTTTGAATCATTTCAATAGCAGCCAAATCATCAAAACTATTTCCTGGATTAACAATATGAGTTGTTCCATGATGCAGCAATGCCGCAGCACAGGCTCTCTGCATGCAGCTTTTACTTGCATTAGCAAGTATTATACCTTCTATTTTAGCAGGATGAACGATTGCAATCATCAGAACAAGTTAGCTTATTAAAATTGTTTGAAAATCTCTTGCAGTTGCACAAGTAATAGAGGTTGAACAACCCCCTTTCCTGTTTTTTGCAAAAGAATATAGTTAATAGAATCGTCTTGTCTTTTTTTATCTTTTAGTAAAACACGAAAAGCTTTCTTGGCATCAAAATCAGCTACAGTAGGCAACCCATATTGATGCAATAATTGAATGACTCTTTCTGCTTCTTTATAAAATTTTAACTGCTGAGACATTAATGCGGCATAAGTCATGCCAATGCTAATGGCTTCACCATGACTCAATTGATACATATTTTCAATTGCATGCCCAAGGGTATGGCCAAAATTCAACAATTTTCTATCGCCTTTTTCAAACTCATCTTGCTGTACTACTTTTATTTTAATCAAAGCATTTCGCAGAATCAGTTTTGCCAATAAGGAAGGATTCTTTTTGTATGTAGGAATACTGTTTTGCTCTAATTCTATAAACATTTTTTGATCCTTAATACAAGCATGTTTAATGATTTCGGCAAATCCATTTTTCCATTCTGCTAGAGGCAATGTTTTTAATAAACTATAATCATAAATAAGAAAAGATGGTTGTCTAATCAAACCAACCATATTTTTGTACACCCCTACATCAATTCCGTTTTTACCGCCTATTGCTGCGTCTACCATAGCAAGAAGGGAAGTAGGAATATATCCTACTTTTATCCCTCGCATATAAATTCCAGCAACGTAACCAGTTAAATCGGTGATGACTCCTCCACCAAAACCTATTAAAGTTGTTTGCCTATCGGCACCCAATAAAATTAGTTGGTCAATTATTACATCAACTGTTTGTTGAACCTTAAATTGCTCTCCAGGCTTTAAAACAATGGTATTAAATCCTTTTAATTTTCGTTGATGTGCTTGAAACAAATTTTCATCTGTTACAATAATAGCTTTCTCTTTAGAAACCAATTTTTCTAGCAAGCTAAATGCTGCATCAAAATAAAAAAGAGTCTCTTTTCCAGAGAATAAAAAACGCTTCTTTTGCATACTACGAATTCATAATCTTATTTTGATGATTGATACTTTCCATATGTACCGCATCAAAATATTTAGTGATAAATTCTTGGCTTAATCCAAGCTGCCCTCCTTTTACAAAAGCACGCTCTAATATGGCGTTCCAACGATTGGTTTGTAAAATGGTAATATTATTGTCTTTCTTGTATTGACCAATTTTATCTGCCACTTTCATTCGTTGTCCTAACAATTGCAATAACTCATCATCTAACTGATTAATCTGTGCACGCATTTTATCCATCTGAATATGCAACTCCTCAGAAATGATGTCTTCTTTACGCCAAATCATTGCATCAATCATAGCCCCTAATACTGCTGGAGTAACTTGCTGTTTAGCATCACTCCATGCATTATCTGGATCAATATGACTCTCTATAATTAAACCATCGAAATCTAAGTCAATTGCTTTTTGTGCAACTTCTTGTAGAATATCTCTTCTTCCACAAATATGGGAAGGATCATTAATCATGAGCATTTCAGGAAACCTACGCTTCATTTCAATTGCTAAGTGCCACATAGGTGCATTTCGATATTCGGTATTTCCATAAGAACTAAATCCTCTATGGATTAACCCAATATTTTTAATGCCGGCTTTCGCAACACGCTCGGCAGCACCAATCCATAATTCTAGGTCTGGATTAATGGGGTTCTTAATCAAAACTGGAACATCCACTCCTTTCAAAGCATCTGCCACATCTTGAACGCTAAAAGGATTCACGGTTGTTCTTGCACCAATCCACAAGACGTCTACACCAAAATGTAAAGCATCTTCCACCTGCTTACCAGTGGCCACTTCAACTGCCACAGGTAAACCAGTTAACTCTTTTGCTTTTTGCAACCATGGTAACCCTTTTGTACCAACACCCTCAAAACTTCCCGGTCTGGTTCTTGGTTTCCAAATACCTGCTCGTAGAATATCTACTTTACCTGTTGCGGCAAGTTGGCTAGCAGTTGCTAAAACTTGTTCTTCGGTCTCTGCACTGCATGGTCCGGAAATAATGAGTGGTCTTTTTGCAAGAATAGTGTTGATATTAGCTTCTTGCTGTAAGGTCTGTTCCATATACGTTTGATTGCTTGTTAATAAAATTATCTGCGTCCTCCTCCACTATCTGCATCATTCATTCGAATGCTTCTTCCTTTGTACTTTTTACCATCCAAAGAACGAATCATTTGCTGCGCTGCAGTTTTCTCAATTTCAATCCAGCTATTCATGTCTTTCATATCAATACGACCCAATACTTCTTTCTTAAGATCGCTCATATCTAACACAAATTGCAAGAAGCTCGCCTTATAAAAACCATCTTTGGTTCCAAGGTTTACAAATAACCTACTGTAACCTCCGCCTGATTTATATTCTTTTCTGCTGTCACCACGGCCTGCATCTCTACCTGCATCTCTTCCGCTTTCTCTGCGTGCAGATCGATTGTCTCCACGGTCATTTGGCTCTCTCTTTGCACTTCTGTCACGCTCTCTAATATTTAAATCTTCAGAGTTTTCATAGTACTTTAAGAATCGATCAAACTCCATTGCTGCAACACGCTTTAATACGTCTTCTTTGCTTACTTCGGCAAATTTTTCTGCCAACATAGGAACATAGGTTTCGTAATCGCCATGACTAATATCTGCCGACAACAACTTATCCATAAAAGAGAAAAATTGTTTTCTACAAACATCTTTTCCTGAAGGAATATCTAATTTGCTGAAGTGACAATTATTGATTCTTTCAATCTGTTTAAGCTTGTAAGTTTCTTTAGCATGTACAATAGAAATACAAATTCCTTGATTTCCTGCTCTACCTGTACGTCCACTTCTATGTGTATAGATTTCTACGTCATCAGGTAATTCAAAATTGATTACATGGGTAATCCCTTGCACGTCAATACCTCTTGCCGCTACATCAGTTGCAATTAATAATTGGAGTGTTTTATCCCTGAACTGGCCCATCACTTTATCACGTTGGCCTTGTGTAAGATCACCATGCAACGCATCAATATCATACCCTTCTCTGGTTAAACGCTCAGAAATTTCTTGCGCGTCTAATTTTGTTCTGGTAAAAATAATTCCATAAATTCCTGGATTAAAATCGATGATACGCTTAAGCGTTTCGTAACGATGATGAGCAGTAGTAACATAGTACTGATGATCAATACTTTTGTTAGCAGTATTTACTTTACCAACCGTTACTTCTTTTGGATCTTTCATGTAACGCTTGCTCACTTTTCTAATTTCAGGTGGCATGGTTGCACTGAATAACCAAGTGCTGTTTCGTTGAGGAGTATTTTTCAAGATGAATTCAATATCATCTTGGAAACCCATGTTCAACATTTCATCTGCTTCATCTAATACAACATAACTAATTTGTTCTAGATTGATTGCCTTACGCTCAATCAAATCAATTAGTCTGCCTGGTGTAGCAACAACAATTTGTACGCCTCTTTTCAGATCACGGATCTGTAATCCAATGGAAGCTCCTCCATAAACTGCAACAACCGAAATACCGGTCATATATTTCTTAAACAGCTCAATCTCTTTAACAATCTGCAAACACAATTCGCGTGTAGGACAAACCACCAATGCCTGTGGGTACTTAGCTGCTGCGTCAATAATGTGTAACAAGGGTAAACCAAATGCTGCTGTTTTTCCCGTGCCGGTTTGCGCCAAACCGATAAAATCAGTCGTTCCGCTCAATAAGACCGGTATCGCCTGTTCCTGAATTGCCGTTGGGTTCACATACCCCAACTCTGTGGTTGCTTGAATTAAACGCTCGTCAATTCCCAACCCTTCAAATGTAATCATGTATTCTAAAATTTGTGCAAAGGTACTCTATATAGCTTTCTTTGCGGTGTTTTACTTAAGTATTCTCCTTATTCCATTGGCATTTTCAATCAATTCGTGTAAATATTCGTAGTTCTCTTTTTCTAAACATGACTTGAATTTTCTCAATTGACTAATATGCTCATTTAACACGTCCAAAATATTGTCGCGATTTTGCATAAAAATGGGAACCCACATAGCTGCATTACTCTTTGCAAGTCTAACAGTGCTCTCAAAACCACCACTTGCTAGTTCAAAAATGGCATCTTCTTCTCGCTCTTTCTCTAAAACAGTGTTCGCCAATGCAAAAGAAGTGATATGAGATATATGACTAATGTAAGCCACATGCATATCATGTGCAGTTGATTCCATGTATAGAATATGCATTTCTAAAAGCGCATACAATTGCTCAACCATTTCTAAAGCATCTGCATCAGAATGTGTTTTATCGCAAATAACGGTTGCTTTTTTGCTGAATGCGCCCTTTATAGCAGCTGTTGGTCCACTATTTTCTGTTCCCCACATGGGGTGAGTTGCTACAAATCTTCCTCTTTTCGGATGATGTATAACCCTTTCAACAATCTTTGACTTGGTAGAGCCAACATCAAATACCACTTGATTAGTTACTTTATCTAAAATAACGGGCAACAGTTGTTCTGCTGCATTAATGGGTGTGGCAATAATGATTAAAGAAGATTGCTGGATTGCATCTGTTAAAGGCAAACATTCGTCTACCAAACCTAGTTCTATTGCCTTGCTTGCATGAGTTGGATTTTCCTCTACTCCAATAACATGGGTAGCCAATCCCTTTTCACGAAGTGCAATGGAAAGAGATCCTCCTATTAATCCTATACCAATAATTGTAATAACCATATTCTTTTTTTAATTCGCTTTTTGAGCTTCTATTCGTTGGATGGCTTCCTCAAATTTGGTGATGCTTCCACATAAACTTACTCGGATATATTGGTTACCAGCCGAACCAAAAATTCCTCCTGGGGTAATAAATACATTGCTTTTGTATAATACTTGATCACTCAACTCATACCCATCTTTTATGTTTTCAGAAATTTTTGCCCATACAAACATGCCAACTTGATTCATGCTGTATTTACATCCTAGTACATCAAGCAACTCAAATACTTTTTCTCTTCTTTTTGAATACACTTCGTTCACCGAATGATACCAATCAGCTCCTAAACTTAAAGCGGCAACTGCAGCATGTTGAACAGGTAAAAACATACCACTGTCCATATTGCTTTTGAAAGTAAGAACATCATTAATTCTCTCTTCGGCCCCACACAATGTTCCTATTCGCCACCCCGCCATATTTTGGCTTTTGCTTAGTGAATTTAATTCTATTGCAGTATCCATTGCACCTGCTACACTAAGCAAGCTCATGGGTGCATCATTTAAAATAAAGCTGTACGGGTTATCATGACATATTAATATTTGGTGTTTCTTTCCAAATGCAATCAACTTTTGAAATAATTCAATAGTTGGTTTTTTACCAGTAGGCATTTGAGGATAATTAACCCACATTAATTTTACTTTACTTAAATCACCTGCTTCTAATTTGTCAAAATTGGGCTCCCAATTGCTCTCTTCTGTTAACTCAAAATAGACCGGTGTGCCTCCAGCCAACTTTACTGCGCTTGTATAAGTGGGGTAACCTGGATTGGGAATCAATGCCTGATCACCTTCGTTTAAATACGTCATACAGATATGCATAATTCCTTCTTTACTGCCCAACAAAGGCAATATTTCTGTATCGGGATTTAAATTAACTTGATACCAGTTTTGGTACCACCCTGCTATGGCATTTCTTAAAGCAGCAACTCCTTTATAAGATTGATAGGCATGTGTATTACTCAATCCTGCTTGCTCTTGCAATACCTTAATTACTGATGGATGCGGGGGAAGATCTGGACTTCCAATTCCTAAATTGATGATATTTTTTCCAGCCTTATTGAGCTGTTCAATTTCTCTTAGCTTTTGTGAAAAATAATATTCCCCAATCCCTTCTAATCTTTTTGACTTTGCTATCTGCATAATTATCCTTTTACCAGTTTTCCTTTTTTATATATTCCAAATAATTTTACATTATTCGTAAGCGATTCAATTTTTTTCATCATGCTTTCAAATTGTTTTAGCTGATCAAACTCCATATCGGCATAAAAACCATACTTAAAATGGCTCCCAGGAATAGGCATACTTTGTAGCTTACTTAAATTAATTCCAGTTTTAGCAACTTCGGTGAGCACTTTTGCTAAAATCCCTTTTGAATGATTGGTTTGAAAATAAATAGATGCTTTGTTGGCACCAATAATTGGCTGAGCTTCCTTGGTTCTTTGCAAGACTAAAAAGCGAGTGATATTGTTTTTTTGTGTTTGAATATCGGGTGCTAAAATTTCTAGGTCAAATAGTTCGGCAGCCAGTTTACTTGCAATAGCTGCAATATGTTTACTCTTGTGCTGATGCACATTTTTAGCACTTAATGCGGTATCTTCTGTTTCAATTAATTTAAAAGGATGAGATTCTAAAAAATCTAGACATTGTAAAATAGCCATAGGATGGCTATGCACTTCTTTAATGTCTGAAATCTTCACTCCTTTATTCACCAGTAAATTTTGACTAATGGATAAATACACTTCTCCTACAACCTTCAAATTTGCTTTTTGCAATAAATTATAATTAGGCAAAATGCTTCCAGCAATTGAGTTTTCAATAGCCATTACTGCACCTTTGGATGCTTGATCATCTAAAGCAAGTTTAATTAATTGCCTGAAAGATGCACAAGGAATTACTTCTACTTGTTTACCAAAAAAATGTCTAGCAGCTACTTGGTGGAAACTTCCTTCATATCCCTGAATACAAATACCACTTGCTTGAGCAGGTAAGCTATTTTTTGGGGCGGTATCTCTTTTTTTTATTTTGTTCATTACTGTATAGATAAAAAAAATCCCGGCTATTTGCCGGGACCTATATGTTGTTTAAAACTTTTATGCTTTTGCAAACTGGACCCGGCTCCTTTTCATAAAGAAGAAATAATAAAAAGAATAGAACCAGTTGTTAATTGCCGTTTGCATTGTATTTCAAATATATGAATTGATTGGAAAGCAAAAAATTTATTTGACAAGTATTAAACTAAGGTTAGTTAGTTTTTATTCAGTAGGCTAAAAAAATAAGCCCCTCCGTGGAAACGGAGCGGCTTCTAACGATTGCTTGCCATATGAAATTTTTAAATCTGTTGTACGTTCTGCAAGCTAGACTTCACTGTTTCTCTTCACCAACAGATTGTTTAAATTACTTCTTTGTGGTATCAACAGCAGGAGCAGCAGTAGTATCTACAGTTGCAGCAGCAGTATCAACAGTTGCAGCAGCAGTGTCAACAGTTGTTGCAGTAGTGTCAGCAGCAGCTTCTTTGTTTTCTCCAGCGCAAGATGCGAATACGCCTAATGCTAAAACGAATAACAATTTTTTCATTTTTTTTCTTTTTTAGTTTGAATGATTACTGATTAATACGCCAACGAGAAAAAGGTAACCCGAAGTTTCAAATTTTTTTTATAAAAATATTTAGGGCTATTTTGGGTTACTTTTAAGCCTATAACTGTATTAAAGGAACAGATAGTGAAAGGAGATACGAACGAACAAGCATTACTGAAGGGACTGGCTCACAATGATTCAAAAGCAGTCGAAATCATATATAAAGATAATTTTAATATGATTCAGGCTTTTGTTTTGAATAACAATGGGAGTTATGATGAAGCGAGGGATATTTTCCAAGAAGCAATGATTGCTTTATATGAAAAGTCTCAAACTGATTCATTCGTGCTGACTTGTCAAATTAAAACCTATTTGTATTCTGTTTGCAGAAGACTTTGGTTAAAAAGACTTCAACAAATGGGCAGGTTCACTGGTTCGGTTGATGGGTTTGAGGAAACTGTAGCCGTTGAGGAAGATTTAGAAACCCATGAAAAGAGGAATGCAGAGTTTGTAATAATGGATCGGGCTTTAAATAGTTTAGGTGAACCTTGTAAAAGTTTACTTCAGGGTTATTATCTAAAGAAAATGGACATGAATGCGTTGGCTGCTGAATTTGGTTACACCAATGCAGACAACGCGAAAAACCAGAAATACAAGTGTTTGATGCGATTAAAGAAATTGTTCTTTTCGCAATATAATATTGGAGAGTAAGTATATGGATGACATTTTATTATTAGACGCAATTGAAAGATACCTCAGTGGAGAAATGAGCCCTGAAGAGCGTACTTATTTCGAGAATCTTCGCAATACTACCCCTGAAATTGATCAAATGGTAGTTGAGCACAATATGTTCTTGCATCAAATTGCCGATTACTCTGCTAATATTCAAATCAAACAAACCTTACATGAAGTTCACCAAAACCTTTTAGAAAGAGGTGACTTAAACGAAGGAGGCGCATTAAGCAATAAAGGAAAAGTGATTCAATTCTTTAATAAATATAAAAGAGTTACTGCCATTGCTGCTTCTGTGGGTGGTGTAATAGCCCTATTTATTAGCGGATTAGCAATGTACTTCTCTACTGCTGTGAATGATCCTAAGCTAGAACAATTGGGTAAAGACTTAGAAGTTGTAAAGAAAAATCAACAATACCAAGGTAATATTATTAATGAAGTAACATCTAAAATACCGATCAACGCAAGACTATTAAGCGGTGGATCAGGTTTTTTAGTAGACGTAAAAGGATATATTGTTACCAATGCCCATATTCTTAAAGGAACTGGAGCCATTGTTGTGAATAGCAAAGGAAAGGAGTTCAAATCTTCCATTGTTTTAATTGACCATGTAAAAGATTTGGCCATATTAAAAATCAACGATGAGGAATATGAATCTATAAAGTCTATTCCATACACCATACAAAAAAGCAATGCTGATTTAGGAGAAGAAATTTTCACTTTGGGTTATCCTAGAAATGAGATTGTGTATGGCATGGGTTATTTAAGTGCAAAATCTGGTTTCAATGGAGATTCACTTTCTTATCAAATACAAATCAGTGCCAACCCAGGAAATTCTGGTGGTCCGGTATTTAATAAGAATGGGGAAGTGATTGGTGTATTAAGCACCAAGCAAGCACAAGCAGATGGTGTTGCATTTGCAGTGAAATCTAAGAATATTCATTCTATTATAGATGATCTAAAGAAAAGTGATACCGCTTTTCAAAGAGTAAAACTTCCAAGCAAATCATCTCTTAAAGGGATTGATAGAAAAGTTCAAATCAATAAGTTAGAAGACTGCGTTTATTTTGTAAAAGCATACGGCAAATAGAACAAAGATTATAAATAAAAAAGGTCTCAGTTTTTGATAGCTGAGACCTTTTTTATTTGAGGACTTTAAACTGTTTATTTCCACAAAGAGGATGGATACACTTTGTTTTCTACTAATTGACTAATAGCAGCTTGAACTCCAGGGGCATCTTCTTTATACGTAACTCCAAACCATTGCGCAGAAGTAGGCAACACTTTTAATACGCCTTTACCTGATTGTATAAATTCATTTGCTGCATATGGAATAAAAAATTCAGACTTTAACTCTTGCCCTTTTGCAGCTAAAAATTCGGTAAACATATTTTCGCACATATCAATAAAGGCAGGTGAAAAACAGAAATAGTTCATACTTACTAAACTGCTTCCAGGTAATGGTGTCTTTCCATTGTCGTCTTCAAACACAATCTCCCCTTCTTCACGATAAATTTTGGTTCGCTCATTAATTTCGGTCAAATTATTATTGGCATCTGCAGTACATACCCCACGACTCACACTTCCATTCTCGCTCAAGGTTTTTTGCAACTCATATCCTACTAGAGCAAATGTAGCATCATTGCAAATGGTGGTTAAAAAGTCGAATGCCTTATGAAAAGCGTCACGACCATAGTAATCATCTGCATTAATAACAGCAAAAGGCTCATTTACTTTGCCCTTACAACATAATACAGCATGAGCGGTACCCCAAGGTTTTGCTCTATCTGCAGGTATTGGATACCCATTGGTATATGCTTCTAAATATTGATACACATAATCAGTAGCTATTTTGCCAGCCAGTTTGGGCTCAAAAATGCTTTTAAACTGCTCAGCAAATTCTTCACGTATTATAAATACCACTTTTCCAAATCCAGCTTCAATTGCATCATAAATGGAGTAATCCATAATGGTTTCTCCATCAGGGCCGAAAGACTGTATTTGTTTCATGCTTCCATAACGGCTAGCCATGCCAGCAGCTAAAATTACAAGAGTAGGTTTCATAGTTTAATTTTACAATACAAAGTTAAATCATTTAACATTGCAACAATTGATAATAAATGTTATTCGATACCAATAAAATCATCGTTCAAGAACTTCCCAGTTTGGGAAATGAACATACCAAAGTTTCTACACTCAGAACAGACTTAATACATCCAATAGTAAGTGGGAATAAATGGTTTAAATTAAGGTTTTACCTAGAGGAAGCAAAACGGCTCAAATGCAATACTGTTGCTAGTTTTGGCGGAGCTTACTCCAATCATATTGTAGCGCTTGCTGCTTCATGTAAATTAAATGGCTTGTCTTCAATTGGTTTTATTAGAGGTGAATCATGCAATTCGCCCACTTTAAGGGAAGCAGAAGCCTTGGGAATGAAACTACATTTTATTTCGAGGGAAGCTTATAAATACAAAGAAGTGGTGATGGGAGAATTTGCCAATAAAGGATGGTTTTGGATTAATGAAGGTGGTTATGGTATCAATGGTGCCCTAGGAGCTGCTTCCATTTTATTGGTGAAGAACTGTTCCGCTTTTACTCATATTATTTGTGCTGCTGGAACAGGTACTATGCTAGCAGGTCTAGCTCTGGGAGCCAATGAAAATCAGTCAGTAGTTGGCATTAGTGTTTTAAAAAATAATTTCGGGCTTAACGAAATGGTAAACGCCCTCCTTCCCCCTGAAAAAATCAATGCATTTACAACCATACACGATTATCATTTTGGTGGCTATGCCAAACATCCAACCAAGTTAATTGAATACATGAACCAATTATACAGTAGGGAACAGTTACCCACTGATATTGTATACACTTCAAAATTATTTTACGCATCCGAAGATTTAATTCAGCAGCAATATTTTAAACGCCCCGCCAATTTGCTCATTATACATAGCGGAGGATTGCAAGGGAATAGAAGTTTAGAACCAGGAAGCTTAATTTTTTAGCTCTAATGAAATATATTTGTGAAGCGTATGAAAAGTATATGTTTCTGTATCATTTGTTTACTCCCATTGTTCAATTCGGCTGTTGCGCAAAAAGCAAAATTAACCCGCACCAACAAAGCTGCTGCGAACCAACGGATTTTTATTAAAAACAAATTGTACAAGGAATTATCAGCGAGTGAGTACAAAAAATTCAAGGATTCCATTTTTGCAAATACAAAAGATACACTTACAAGAATTGGTAAAAGAACCCTCCAGTTTTCTCCGGCAACCAAAACAAGCGAAACCACAACAATTCAAGATATTTGGGTACCATCCAGCTATGTATTTACCAATTCAAAAGGCAACCTAACCATCCAGTTACCCAATACAAATACTAAGAGATACAGTCTTTTTATCTATGATGGCAAATTGTTATTGCACAATATCACCAATTTGCAAGAAGATTATTGGATCATTGAAAAAAGCAATTTCTACCACAGTGGATGGTATAATTTTGAATTGTATTGCAATGGCGAACTGCTTGAAAAAAATAAATTTCTACTTCAATAAGCCATTTTATTCGCCGATAAGCTTACAAGGAAAAATAGCTTCGAAATGTTTCTTTACTCTATACTTTACTTCTTCAAAATCAACTACTCGTCCTAGTTCTTGTGCCAAAGAAGTCACTTTTTTATTTTGAATACCACATGGAACAATATGATCAAAATATGAGAGGTCGGTATTAATATTAAATGCAAATCCATGCATGGTAATCCATCTACTACATTTTATACCCATTGCACAGATCTTTCTTTCTTTACCTTTTATATGCGCATCTAACCATACACCGGTTTCCCCTGCACTTCTCTCCCCTTTTAAACCATAATCTGCCATGGTTTTAATGATTACCTCTTCCAATGATCTTAAGTACCAACCCAAATCGGTTTTAAATCTTTCTAAATCTAAAATTGGATATCCTACCAACTGCCCCGGTCCATGAAAAGTGATGTCTCCCCCCCTATTGATATGAAAATATTCAATCCCTTTTTTAACTCTATCTGCTTCACTAATTAATACATGCTCTTCTTTCCCGTTTTTACCTAAAGTATACACTGGAGGGTGTTCTACAAATAATAAGTGATGTAATGTGGGTATGGTTTCTGGGGCATTTTGTTGTTGATTGCCAAACTTAAAAGCCATTTTAATATCGGCGTTTGATTTCAATAAAGCTTCTTGTTGATCCCAAACTTCTTTGTAACTGCTTATACCTAAATCCTTGAAAATGACTTCCTGCTCCATACCACAAAAATAAAGTTAATTTTGCCGCATGCAGATAGATACCGAATTAATTTCAGAAGAGCAGTCTGATGCCTTATACGAACGCAAGATTTTTACAGTAGACAAAGGCCAAGAACCCTTCCGAATAGACAAATGGGTTCAAATGCATATGGAAGGCGCTACCAGAAATAAAGTTCAACAAGGTATTGAAGCTGGATTTCTAACGGTGAATGGCAAAACCGTAAAGAGTAATTACAAGATAAAACCAGGGGATGAAATCATTCTAATGAGTTTAATCAACCCTGAACATACCATTTTAAAAGAGGAACCCATTCCTTTGAATATTGTTTATGAAGATGATTTTCTAATGGTGATAAACAAGCCACCCAATATGGTGGTTCATCCGGGAGTAGGCAACTTTAGTGGTACATTGTTAAATGGGGTGGCATACTATTTAAGACAACAAAACCCACAATTAAACGAAGAGAGTTTACCTCGATTTGGCTTGGTACATAGGATTGATAAAAATACAACCGGATTAATTGTGTTAGCCAAAACAGGAGAAGCTGCCGCGCATTTAGCTAAACAGTTTTTTAATCATACCGTAAATCGAAGATATATAGCTTTGGTTTGGGGGAATATTCAAGAAGAAGATGGTACTATAAATGCACATATTGCACGCCATAAACAGCATAGAAAAATGTTTGATGCATACCCGGAGGGCGATACAGGAAAACATGCAATAACGCATTATAAAGTGCTTGAAAGATTCAATTATGTAACCCTGGTAGAATGCAAGTTAGAAACTGGTCGCACGCACCAAATTAGGGTGCATATGAAGCATATAGGTCATACCTTATTTAATGATGCCGAATATGGTGGTGATAAAATATTAAAAGGCACTATATACTCAAAGTACAAGCAATTTGTAGACAATTGTTTTGAAGCTTGCCCAAGATGTGCGCTGCATGCAAAAACACTCGGGTTTATTCATCCACATACTGGC
>JAGOGG010000209.1 GCA_017996795.1 Sediminibacterium sp.
ATTTGTTGTCAAATAAAGCAACAGAAGGTTTATTGGCGGGATTAAGACCGCTGAAAATTTCTTTCACGTACATTTTAGCAACACGCTTAGGCGTTCCTTTTAAACTATCATCAGACAAGTCTAAACCAAGGGTTTCCATGATGGCTTTAAAGTGATCTTGAATAATCGCAATTTTCTCTTCATCCGATTTATCAAAAGCACCTGGAACCATAGGAGTATCCACAGAAGTAATAATATGGTTGTCTCCCATTTCCTCCATTAATTCATCATCCGTGAAAACGATTTTATCACCATTCAGTCGGATATTCGACAAAGTTTCGTTCTGTTTCATACAATCTAATTTTTAATGTGTAACGCTCTTCTAGCTTAGCTCTTATTAAGTCGTAAATCACTACCGCAATATTTTCAGCAGTTGGATTTAAGTGCTTGAACTCCTGCGTGTCTAGATTCAAATTTTTATGATCAAATCTGTTTAATACTTGTTCTTTTATTAAGTCGCTCAAAATTTTCAAGTCAATTAAATAGCCTGTCTCTGGATTAATTTCACCAGTAACCTGTACAATCAACTCATAATTATGGCCATGAAAGTTTTCATTATTGCATAACCCAAAAACCGCTTTATTGCGCTCTGCAGACCAAGCTGGATTATTCAGCCGATGAGCAGCATTAAAATGTTCCTTACGGAAAACAGTGATTCTTTTGTTATTCATTCTTAATAAATCTAAAGTCAAATGCCAGTTGAACTATTATTTATTTGGTACTGTTTCAGAAGTGTGCTGATCAAGTGTCCAAACCAATTGTTCTGTAAACCTATCCAAATACGTACCAGAAACCAAAAAAGATGTATTTAGGCAGATTCACAGATATATAACGCAAGCAAAAGCAAATTGTTTAAACTTCTTCCCCAAAATGTTCCACATAAATTCTGGGGGTTTCGTACAATTTGACACAATGGAGCTTAACCGGGCTAGGTAAATGGGGGGCCAATTGGTTCCAAATTGCCAGCGCTAAGTTTTCGGTACTACACATTTTACCCGCCATAAAAGGCACATCCATATTTAGATTCTTGTGGTCTAAATGGTCAATCACATGGGTTTTAATGAGTTTGCTCAAAGCTTTTACATCAAATAAGAAGCCCGTATCGGGGTCAGGAGTACCTTTAATAGTGACGTAAAGGTCGTAATTATGACCATGCCAGTTTTCGTTGGCACATACTCCAAACACCTGCTCATTACGCTCTTTAGACCAAGCAGGATTGAATAATTTATGTGCCGCATTAAAATGTTCTTGTCTGGTCAGGTACACCATTCCGTTAAAAATTTTTGCAAAGGTACAAAAATGGAGAAAGTTGCGTGTTTTTCGTCAACTTTACGGTATGAGGATCGTCATAACATCGGCCACAACAGCAGAATGGATGCCCAGTTTTGTGAACGTGAATGAACTGTATACAGGAAAAAGCAGTCGCTTAAAACTGCAATTTTACCAATCAGGGGTGGGATTATTAGCGTCTTCTGTAGCCATCACCCGATTGGCCATAGAAGAACGACCCGATTTAATTATCCAGGCAGGAATAGCCGGTAGTTTCAGCAAAAAATACGCACCCGGTCAAATAGTAGTGGTGAACAATGAAATCTTAGGAGATACCGGAGTGGAAGAAAAAGGGGTTTGGAAAGACCTGTTCGACATGAAACTAGAGAAAAGCAGTTATCATCCCTTCGAAAAAAGAAAACTCCCCAATCCCTGGATAAAGCAATATAACTTAATGAACTTACCCATCGTGGATGGAATAACCGTCAATCAAGTGACTACCCAACCCACAAGGATTGCAGAATTAAAGAAGAAATATGGAGCCGCAGTAGAAAGTATGGAAGGTGCATCACTTCATTATGTAGGTAGAGAAACAGGAATCCCCTTTATTCAAATCAGGTCCATTTCTAATTATGTAGGAGAAAGAGATAAAAGCAAATGGTTATTAAAAGAGAGTATAGAAGGACTCAACAAAGTATTGCTACAATATGTTGATAAGCTGTACAACATGAAATAAATCTGAAAAGAATGGCTGATCAAACAATCCGTAAATATGAAATTTAGTCTGGCCTTTTCTCCCTGCCCCAACGATACTTTTATTTTTGATGCCTTAGTAAATCAGAAAATAGACACGAAAGGAATTTCATTCGAAGTTTTTTTAGAAGACGTGCAAACCCTGAATGAGTGGGCCATGCAAGGGAAGATGGATTTCTCGAAGATTAGTTATGGGGTATGGAATAAAGTGAAAAATCAATATCAACTATTAAATAGTGGAGGCGCACTCGGCAAGGGAGTAGGACCGTTACTGATCACAAAACCCAATAACCAGCATTTACTTTCAGATACCCCTCCATATTCAGCTGACGCAATAAACGAAATGACCATTGCGATTCCGGGAGAAAATACGACCGCTCATTTATTATTCAGTTTGGCTTATCCAAATGCTACTAAAAAAGTATTCAAAATATTTCACGAAATAGAAAACGCAGTATTGAATGGAGAAGTAGATGCAGGTGTAATCATACACGAAAACCGCTTTACTTATGAAGCAAAGGGATTAGCAAAAATTGTTGATCTAGGTGCCTATTGGGAAGAAACACAACAATTACCCATTCCACTCGGAGGTATTATTGCAAAAAAGACCATTGACCCAGCAATCATACAACAAGTAGATGCATTAATAAAGCAAAGCATTGAATATGCATTTGCCCACTACCCTACTGTTGCTCCTTATGTAAGTGAACATGCACAAGAAATGAGCGAAGAAGTGATGCGGCAGCATATCAACCTCTACGTAAACAATTTTTCGCTCGATCTCGGAATTGAAGGCTTACAAGCAGTTGAAAAACTTACGCACAATTAAATATTAATGTGTCTGGAACAATCCACGCCTTCGCTACAACTATTAATCAAATGCATGCATCAGCAAACATTTTTTCTTCGCTGCAATCCTTCTTCGAAGTCTTAAATGCTCAGAAAAAATTTTCCTGACGCATGCTTAATCAATAATTATATACTTCAAGAAAATTCACGCCGAGCATTTAAGACGTTTTAACGGATTGCAGCGAAGGCGTGAAGAATTCTTGAAGTATAGAAAATGTTTCCTGATGCATGCAATATTTTAAAACTTGGTTCTGGAGATTTCTACGCCAGTAGGATACACTTAATAGTTCATAGTAATACCTATTCCAAATCCCATATCACTATCATAATGCATGCGCATACCTGCATTTTTAGCAAGGATATAGTTGGTAGACAACATATATTCCTTATCGGAGTTAATCATAAAAGCAGCCCTAATTCTCTTTGATATAGGAATATCCTCTCTTTTAAGTTGCACACGCAAATAACCAGTATGATATACTTCAGTTTGCAATGTCACCAACATAGGTAAAGTGTAAGCAACACCTAAACTTAATTGGGCACGAACATCTTTTGTATTTTTTTGCCCAAAAATATTTTGTTCTACTGCATGAATACCTTGTTTTCTATATCGCCAATCAAACCCAATGAAAGGCATCAACCATTGCATTCTACCAATATATCTTCCAATATGAGTTTCGCTTTCGTAACCATGCATATCAGTATATCCTAAACGCCATTCTGTAGAAATACTCCATCTGGTATTTTGTATCATCGCCATCCCATCATTCCCATTAGTAGCAAAATCATTTTGTGCCATTAGGTGGAAGGGATTACTCTCTTTTTGGAGTTGCCTATACGCCCATTTTTTATTTGGCAATAATGGGTTATCATTTTGCTTATCATAACTAAA
>JAGOGG010000036.1 GCA_017996795.1 Sediminibacterium sp.
GTATTAAATTGACTATACTTTAATTTAAGTGGTTTTATATATTCTATTCGAGTTGAGAAGCTTTTATTAAAATTATTAAAATATTGAGTTTGTGTAGAATCTATACCAGTAGGCACCATACCAGCACTCAAAAATTGTTGATAGAAATCACGGTCATTATCGTTTTTGCTTGTATTGGCCGATATAAAAAACCTAAGTTGCTCAGCCAAATTTTTAGGGGCTTTGTAAATATAAGAACCTTGAACACTATGTGTATACCCATCCCCTGCACTTCTATTTTCCCGATTGCTTATTCTATAGGCTTCATTAAATCGATTGAAATTAGTAAAACTATTATTGCTTACATTATTGAAGTAATTCATATTACCTTGGTATACCAAACCTATTAAATGCGATTTTGATAATTCATAATCAATCTGACTCCTAATATTGGGCCTAGTATTAGTATTGGTATAATTAGAAGTGCTGAATAATCGATTACTAGAGTCTGTATATAAATTTGTTCTATTATTATAGCTATTCCCTATTAATTGACTAGCTCCGAGACCAATGGTTTGATTATAGGTGAATTTTTTATTTCGATAACTAATATTGCCTGAGAAATTGCCTTCCCCCCTTGTTCCTCCGCTAATATTCAATCTTCCAACCCATCCAATTTTTCCTTTTTTTGTGATGATATTAATAACACCCCCTGTTTCCGTTGCAAATTGAGGCGGGGGATTGGTCATGATTTCAATCTTTTCAATACTGCTACCAGGCAAGCTCTCTAATAAATCCTGCAACTGTTGTGCGTTTAATTCTGTTGGTTTGTCATCAATTAAAATTTTGGGTTCCCTGCCTTTTAGTAACAACCTTCCATTGGGGTCATTATTCACCAAGGGAATATTTTTCAATAATTCCGCAGTACTAGATCCATTGCTTAGGGCACTTTCTCCAATATTATAGGTGAGTTTGTCATCTTTATTTTCAAATAAAGGTTTCTCAGCATAAACAATCACTTCGGATAGCGATAAATCGGAAGCTGGTTTCAACTTAATATCGCCTAAATTGAAGTCGTATCGTTCCGCTCTTAAATAGATACTATCTAATTGGGTTAATAGAAACCCCATTGAACTGATGCTGATGCTATAATAGCCCAACGGCAGTTTATTGAATTCAAAGCTTCCATTCTTGTCAGACAAAGTAGACCGCTTTATTGAGTCAGGTGTTAATCGTTTTAAATCAACCCTTGCAAAAGGTACACCATCTCCTTTTGCAGCATCTAATATGCTGCCCATAATGATTCCTAAGTGCTGATTATCCTTAATCGGGTTGGTTTGAGCAACTACCCCAAAACTGGCGAAGAAAAAGAATAAGATTGGGGCAACCCTATATATAAACATGCTGTAATTTAACTATAACCCGACTTTTAAAAGGCAAAAGATGGATGATTGGCTATTGAAGCAATTCTTTCAGCTTAACTTGTAATTCGTTGCCTCGTAAGTCCTTGGCAATAATCTTTCCTGCAGGGTCTAATAAATAATTAGCCGGTATGCTTTGAATTTTATACAGTTGAGCCACTTTATTATTCCAGCTTTGCAAATCACTCACTTGGGTCCAAGCTAATTTGTCTTTACGAATTGCATTCATCCAGCTTGCCTTGTTGTCGTCTAAAGAAACACCTAAAACAGTGAAATTTTTATTTGAATATTTATTAAAGGCATTCACTAAATTAGGATTCTCAGCCCTGCAAGGACCACACCAACTAGCCCAAAAATCAATTAGTACATATTTGCCTCTAAATGATTTTAAAGAAACCAATTTACCCAAAGTATCTTTTTGACTAAACTCTAGGGCTTCTGTACCAATTTTATTGATATTGGCCTCTGCAATGGTTTGTTCTATCATTCTAGCAAATGAACCTTTTTTTGCAGCGGGTTCTAATGCATTGTACCTCATTTCTAAATCCTCTGTCCCATTTAATAATGGGCTAATCGCAAACAAAACAAATGAGCTTACAGGTGAAGCGGTTTTTTCTTTTGCAAATTTGGTAGCTTCTTGTAAAACAGTACCTTTTGCTTGTTCATATAACACAATTAAAGAATCCCTTTTGTACCTATTTTTCTCTGGATTGATTTGTTGCACTAAATAATTGAGTCTTTCTCTAATAGGATTAAAAGATGCTTTAAACTGTTGATAGTCTGTCTCAACTGAAGAGCCTGTTATGGTTGCTGCAGACATATTATTAAAGTCTGCTGTTATGTTTACTTGGTCATTAAAAAGAAAAATGTCTAATGCTTCTTTGTATCCAACAAAACCCAATTGGAAAATATCTGGTTCTGCAATGATTCCTTTTAAAATAAACTTCCCGTCTCTCACTGTATCAGTGGCAACTGTTTTGCCGTCAGTCCCATTCATTAAGAAAACCAACATATTGGGTTTTGTGTTACTTATATTACCAGTAATTTGAAACCCTTTTTGAGCTGTTACAGAAAAAAAAGACAATAGTAGAACTAAGAAGAAATTGGTTTTCATTGTTTATTTGGCGTGTCTTAATTGTAAAATGTTCAATACTTCTGCTAAATTATGCCCTTTAGCGTTAAGCAAAAGCAAATAATGAAAAAGGAGGTCAGCAGACTCATTTAAAAATAAATCCTTGTTATTGTCTTTGGCTTCAATGACCATTTCAACAGCCTCTTCGCCCACTTTCTGGGCAATTTTGTTAAGGCCTTTCTCAAACATTTTGGCAACATAAGAACTGGCTGGGTCTCCTTGTTTTCTTAATTCTATAATTTGCTCTAAGTATTCTAAAAAATTACCAGAATGATTGGTCTCACTAAAACAAGTATCTGATCCAGTATGACAGGTAGGGCCAATTGGTTGAACTTTAATTAATAGGGTATCATTATCACAGTCTAACTGTATAGATTTCAAATTCAAGAAATGTCCACTTTCTTCCCCCTTGGTCCACAAACGATTTTTGGTTCTACTAAAAAAAGTCACTTTTTGGGATTCTAAAGTTTTATCTAGTGCTGCCTGATTCATAAAACCAAGCATTAAAACTTTATGGGTTTGATGATCTTGTATTATTGCAGGCACCAATCCATCCTGGTATTTATTATAATCGATATTCATAATCATTCATTTATATTCTAATTGGAATTCCTTTGTTCAACAAAAACTGTTTCAATTCTGGAACTGCAATTTCTTTAAAGTGGAAGATGCTTGCTGCTAAAGCTGCATCTGCATTAGCAGAATCAAATACATCAGCAAAATCTTGCATGGTTCCTGCGCCCCCAGAAGCAATCACGGGCACACTCAGTTGGGTCGACAATTGGTGTGTTATATCCAATGCAAAACCTTTTTTAGTACCATCATTATTCATAGAAGTTAAGAGAATTTCACCCGCACCTCTAGATACTGCTTCTTTTGCCCAATCAATACAAAGCGTATCTGTTTTTACCCTACCTCCATTCAAATAAACATACCAATTACCATCCGATTCTTTTTTTGTATCAATTGCAAGTACAACACATTGTGTTCCAAATTCTAATGCCAATTGATCAATCAAAATTGGATTTTTGAAAGCAGAAGTATTGATAGAAATTTTATCCGCCCCATTTTTTAAAAGCAATTGAACATCTTCCACAGATGAAATACCTCCTCCTACTGTGAAAGGAATATTGATATGATGTGCAATTTTATTAACCAATTCACTCAAGGTTTTTCTTCGTTCATTGGTAGCAGTAATATCTAAAAACACCAATTCATCTGCGCCTTCTTTTGCATAAATAGTAGCCAATTCAACAGGATCCCCTGCATCCCTTATCTGCTCAAAATTAACCCCTTTAACAGTTCTGCCCTCTTTGATATCTAAGCAGGGTATGATTCTTTTGGTTAACACAATTCGTTCATTTTAATTCTTCCTTCGTAAATAGCTTTCCCCACAATTACCCCACTACATCCAATTAATCTTAATTCTTCAATATCTTTCAAAGAACTAACTCCTCCACTAGCAATAAAGTATAGCTCAGGGAACTGTTGAATTATTTTTTTATACAATTCAATTGAAGGCCCCTCTAGTTTACCATCTTTACTTATATCTGTACAGAATAATTGAGTAACACCCTTTAAAGTATAGTTATGAATAAATTCAATAATCGTTTCATTAGTGGTTTCAAGCCAACCCCCTATAGCTATATTTTCGCCTTTTACGTCTGCACCTAATAAAAATTTATTTGCACCATAATTATTTAGCCATGATTCAAAAAGAGCTGGCTCTTTTACCGCTAAACTACCAATAGTAGCCAATGCAGCCCCAGATTCAAAAACCAGTTTTAAGTCGGTTTCCTTTTTAATTCCACCCCCAAAATCAATCACTAATTGCGTATTTTTTGCAATTGATTCCAAGACTTTCCAATTGATCACTTTACCCGCTTTTGCTCCATCCAAATCTACCAAATGAAGTCGCTTTATGCCTGCGTTTTCAAATGACTTTGCAACTTCCAACGGATTTTCGTTGTAAATTGTTTTTTGTGAATAATCACCTTCGGTGAGTCTTACGCATTTACCATCGATAATATCAATTGCAGGAATAATTTCCATATTATAATTCAATAAAGTTTTTTAAAATTTGCTCCCCCACTATTGCACTTTTTTCTGGATGGAACTGAACCCCATAAAAGTTATCCTTATGCAATGCCGCACTATATGAAATGCCATAATTTGCAGAAGCGATTGTGTGTATGCCTTTTGAAGCAAAATATCCATGAACAAAATAACAGTATGCGTTATTGGCAATACCGTTAAATAAGCTTGACTGCAGATCATAAATATTATTCCATCCAATTTGTGGAATTTTCAACTGTTGTTCTCCTGGTTTAAATTTGGCTACTTGTTCATCAAAAATGCCCAAACAGGGGGTATTGTTTTCTTCGCTAAACTTGCACATTAGTTGCATTCCTAAACAAATACCCAATACAGGTTGTTTTAATTGAACAATTAATTGATCAAGCTTTCTTTGTTTCAAATACTGCATGGCAGTACTGGCTTCTCCAACACCAGGAAAAATTACTTTATCTGCCTGCTGAATTTGTTCTTCATCGTCGGTAACAATTGCCTCCACACCTATTCGCTCCAAAGCAAAAAGTACCGATTGAATATTACCTGCATTGTATTGTATGATAACTGTTTTCACTGCTTTTAAATTAATGTCTTACCTGTTTAACAAAGGATGGGATAATTTCATCTAAAGTAGCGTTATCAGCAATTGCTTTAATAAAAGCGCTACCAATTATTGCTCCTTGCGAATATGCAGCAACTGAATCAAAACTTGCTTTATCTTTTATTCCGAAACCAACCATGATTGGATTCTTTAATTGATAAGACTGAAGTCGTTGAAGGTATGCAGCAACTTGATCAAAACTAGTTTCGCTGCCAGTTGTGGCTGAAGAACTAACTGCGTATAAAAAACCAGTACTTAACTCGTCTAATTTCCTAACACGCTCTTCAGGCGTTTCTGGTGTAACCAAAAATATAAAATCAAGACCAGCAGCTTTAATTATTGCCCCATATTCTTTTTCAAATTCATATTCAGGCAAATCGGGTAAGATTAGCCCGTCTACTCCGGCCGCAGCTGCGTCAGCACAAAATCTGTTGAACCCATATTGAAGCACTGGATTCATGTATCCCATTAGTACAATCCCAGTTTTCGACAAAGATGCATTTGTTCTACATGACTTTAACTGATCAAACAACAACTCAATACTCATACCATTTGAAATAGCAATACTACTGCTTTCCTGAATTACTGGACCATCTGCCAAAGGATCACTGTAAGGCATTCCTATTTCAATAATATCAACACCAGATTCTGCTAATAAATGCATCACTTTTAAAGTACTATTCAATGTAGGGTAACCCGCGGTGAAATAGATATTTAATATAGGTTGCTTGGCTGTGGAAAAAATGGATTGAATTCTGCTCATAATTTGTAATTAAAGAGGAGTTTGTATGCTTTTCATATAAGTAGCTAAATCTTTATCCCCACGCCCACTTAAACAAACCACTACCGTATCGGATGGTGTTAAATTTAATTTACCTAAGATGGCAAATGCATGAGCCGTTTCTAGTGCAGGAATGATGCCTTCAGTTTTGCTCAAGTGAAAAGCTGCATCTAAAGCTTCTTCATCTGTAGCACTAATAAAATGGCCTCTTCCACTTGTATATAAATTTGCATGCATTGGACCAATACCAGGATAATCTAATCCAGCGGAAATACTATGTGGTTCTACCACTTGACCATCTGCAGTTTGCATCAATAAACTTTTGCTTCCATGCAAAATACCTTGTTTACCCAACTGTGTAGTTGCTGCACTCATTCCTGAATGCACCCCTTTACCTGCGGCTTCTACAGCTACAATATTTACTGAAGGTTCATTTAAGAAGTGATAAAAAGCACCAGCCGCATTACTTCCACCCCCAACACAGGCAATAATATGTGTTGGCAATTCACTATTGGTCTTTTCTTTTAATTGAGCCCTGATTTCTTTACTTATAATGCTTTGAAATTTAGCAACCATATCAGGATAAGGATGTGGTCCTACTACACTACCAATAATATAATGTGTATCATTGGGGTGATTAATCCAATCTCTAATTGCTTCGTTGGTAGCATCTTTAAGGGTTTTACTTCCACTGGTAGCTGGTATCACTTTTGCACCTAACATTTGCATTCTTGCTACATTCGGAGCTTGTCTTTCAATATCTTTTTCACCCATGTAAACAATGCACTCTATTCCCTTAAGTGCACATACGGTAGCAGTAGCAACCCCATGCTGACCTGCCCCAGTTTCTGCAATAATCCTGGTTTTGCCCAGCCGCTGCGCCAACAAAATTTGACCAATGGTATTATTGATTTTATGCGCCCCTGTATGACAGAGATCTTCACGTTTCAGATAAATATTGGAATTGAACTCTACGCTCAATCTTTCCGCTTTAAATAATGGGGTGGGTCTTCCTACATAGTCTTTTAATAACAAATTAAATTCTTGAACAAATGCCGGTTCAGCCATTATTTTCAAATACTGCTCCTTTAACTCTGCTACATTTCGCTGTAACATTTCTGGAATATAAGCTCCTCCAAATTCTCCATAATATCCATGCAAATCAGGCACTTGATAATTGATTGCCTCTTTAATCATTTTGAAAAATTTAATTGTAATAAAATAAGGCCCTTACTCTGATCAATTCTAAAAACATTACCACTATAGTTATAATAAATTTTATACTGCCCAATTTGATCAATTGTTTTGTTAGAGTTATAGTTGATTGTATAACTTCCAATAGATGCTATTTGTTGATTGTAATTGTATCTAAATACTAAATTTCCCACTCGATCAATCCTTCCTGTATAATCATACATGATTAAAACATCCCCAATCTTATTCAACCAACCTTCATAATTAAACCCTAAACCCATTTCTCCAATTTGCTGTGGCAGTATATTTTTATTAAAGATAATTTCACCAGAAGCATCAACATCAATGGTTTGAATTTTACCCTGATCATTTAATTGTATCACAGATTTGCCAGCAGCAACCTTATAAGTTGCTTTTCCATTGGTTGCCAATAATACATTCATCAATTGTTGAGAACGAACATTGATTGATGCACCAATCAATAAACAAAATAACAAATACTGTTTTTTCATATTTGAGATAGTTCTTGTATAAAGGGTTTAACTCTTGTCATGTCTTTTAATCCCGGGGTAATTTCAAATTGACTATTCACATCTATTGCAAATAAATCTTTAGCAACTGGCGATGTAGAAAACGATTTCAAAGCATCAATATCTGTAGGTCCTATGCCGCCACTTAGAAAAAATGGTATGTTGATATTTAATGATAATAATATGTCCCAGTTAAATCGTTTTCCAGTTCCACCATATTCTGCCCCAGCTGTATCAAATAAAAACATATCTACTATATCCTGATAGTCTTTGATTTTCCATAAAACATCATCATCATCCCTTAAGCGGAATGCTTTAATTACAGAAATATAATCAGCAATTTTTTCGCAATACCTTGGTGTTTCATCACCATGTAATTGGGCTAAATACAAACCGCAGTCATCTACTAAAGAGAGTAATTGGTCGGGGTTTTCATTTACAAAGACCCCAACTTTATTGATATTAGCACCTTTTGCTTTCTTAAGGTCAACCTTAGAAACAGTATTTAATACGTATCTGGGTGATTTAGGGTAAAAAATAAAACCAGCAAAATCTACCCCAATTTCATCCAACTGCATCATTTGATTCACACTGTTTAACCCACATACTTTAGCCCGCATTTTGTTTCAATTTTAATTCATTTACAAAATTGGCAAAAGCAATTGTCGGATCTGTCTCTCTCATAAAACGCTCTCCGATTAAAAAGCCAGTAAAACCAGCTTTCTGTAAAGTTACAATGGTATTGGGATTATCTATCCCACTTTCCGCAATTGCAGGGATAGAACTAGGAATTTGATTAATTAGGTTTAAAGAAATATCAATACTTACTTCAAAATTTTTCAAATTTCTATTATTGACCCCCACTAAGTCAATAGCGTCGTTAATATGACCCAATTCTTCCTCGTTATGAATTTCTAGCAATACTTCTAACCCTAAATCATGCGCCACATTGGTCATATCTTTAACTTGCTTAGGACTCAAACAAGCTGCAATTAATAATATTACTGAAGCACCACTTGCTTTGGCTTCAACAATTTGGTATTCGCTGATCATAAAATCCTTGCGCAAAAGCGGGACTTTGTTAATGGTAGCTTCTTCCAAATCGGATAATCTACCTCCAAAAAATAACTCATCAGTCAAAACAGATATCCCAGAAGCGCCAAATTGAGTATAGGCCTGCGTTACTGCTTGAAGGCTAGCTGTATCGTTGATAATGCCCTTACTCGGAGATTTTCTCTTAAACTCGGCAATGATACCAGTTCTATTCTTATTTGCAAGAGATGACTTTAATGACAATGTAGGTAACTTAAAAAATGCAGCTTGTTCTAATTGAGCAATAGAGGTTATTGCTTGCCTGTTGGCTACTTCAATTTTTTTTTGTGCTATAATAGTATCTAAAATGGTCATAATAAAAAATTGAAAAACTACCCTTGTAAGGCAATCAAGTTATTGAATGATTTGAACGCTGCTCCTGATTCTAAACTTTCTACTGCAGCTTGATATGCTAACTGATAATTATTGAATTTACCTGTACAGTTTAAAGCCATAGCTGCATTAGCCAATACTACAGCGTTTTGAGACCAGGTTCCTTCTCCTTTAATAATTTTTAGGAAAATTGCCGCCGATTCTTCCACTGTATTTCCACCATATATTGCTTCTGGCATGACTATTTTTTTTCCTAATTCAATTGCCGAGTAAATAGATTCCCCTTCTTTAGTAATGACTTTAGTGTCACTGGTTAAAGATATTTCATCATACCCATCTAAACTATGTATGATGGTAAAAGACTTCCCAGTTTGCTGAAGGAGATAATTATAAATTCTAGCCATTTCTAAATTATAAACCCCTACTAGTTGAAAATCTGGGTTTGCAGGATTCACCATGGGGCCCAACATATTGAAAAAAGTTCTTACACCTAATTGTTTCCGAATAGGTCCCACTACTTTTAATGCAGGATGAAAAACTGGGGCATGCATAAAACATATATTGGACTGATCCACTTCTTTTTTTAAAGCCCCTGCATCTTGTTTGAATCGGTAACCCAATTGTTCCATCACATTGGATGATCCACTTATGGTTGAAGCTCCATAATTGCCATGTTTAGCAACTTTTTGCCCTGCCCCAGCCACTATAAAACATGCCAATGTTGAAATATTAAAAGAGTTCTTTCCATCACCACCTGTTCCTACTATATCAACTAAATCGGTTGTACCCAATTCAGTTTTAATACAAAGTTCTAATAGGGCATCTCTAAATCCATTGAGTTCATCAATGGTAATACTTCTCATTAAGTAAACTGTTATAAATGAGGCAATTTCCGCATCATTGTATTGTCCCTTGGCCATGTTTACCATCACTTCATAGGCTTTGGCCTTAGTAAGTGTTTTGTATTCAAATAAATATTGTAATATCTTCTTCATCTTATCGCTTTAACCAGTTTTTGATAATTGTTTCTCCATCAGGCGTTAAAATACTTTCAGGGTGAAACTGAACTCCCTCCACATCAAATGTGGAATGAGACAAACCCATGATAAAACCATTGGAATCTTTAGCAGTTATATTTAAACAATCAGGGAAATTGCTGTCGCTGACCACCCAACTATGATAACGTCCTACTTCTATTTGATTGGGCAAACCATCGTATAAAGAAGAGGCTTGGCCATTGGTATTTTTTTCAATTTGTATGGGTGTAGCAACCCCATGAAAAACATGGGCTAGGTTAATCAATTTCGCTCCAAATACTTCTCCAATAGCTTGATGTCCTAAACATACCCCCAATATGCTTTTGCTTGCGGCATACGCTTTAATTAAGGGTTGTAAAAGACCCGCTTCCGAAGGAATACCAGGTCCAGGAGAAAGCAATATTTTATCGTATTGCTTTATCTGAGACAATTCAATTTCATCATTTCTACAAACATCTGGATGCTCGCCGGTTAAATGGGCAATTAAATGAACCAGATTATACGTAAATGAATCATAGTTATCGAAAACCAAAATTTTCATAGTATTAGTTTAATTAATGAACCTGTGCAGCAAAAGCAGCAGCTTGTTTTAAAGCATTCAATTTGTTGTTTACTTCCTGTAATTCATTTTCCGGAATACTTGCAGCAACCACTCCGGCACCTGCCTGACATATTAATTGATTGTTTTTGCTAAGAAATGTCCTAATCATAATCGCATGGTTAAAGCTTCCATCAAAACCAACAAATCCAATTGCGCCGCCATAAAAACTTCTTGGCGTTGGTTCATATTCAGCAATAATTTCTAACGCTTTTACTTTAGGGGCTCCACTTAAAGTACCAGCAGGAAAACTTCCTGCAAAAATCTCAAATGGGTTATGACCTGCTCTCAATTTACCTTCTACCTCACTTACTAAGTGAATTACATGACTATAATATTGAACTTGTCTGTAATGAACCACTTTTACTTCATCACAAACCCTACTCAAATCATTTCTAGCTAAATCTACCAGCATTACATGTTCGGCATTCTCTTTTTTATCTGTTAACAATTCTTCTGCTGCCAATTGATCGGTTGAATCGTCGCCTGTTCTTTTAAAAGTTCCAGCTATTGGGTGTACAATTGCTTTACCGTTTTTAATAACCAATTGAGCTTCTGGTGAAGAACCCATGATTTTGTAATCCCCATAGTCGAAGAAAAATAAATAAGGAGATGGATTAATACTTCTTAAAGCCCTATAAACATTGAATTCATCCCCTGAAAACGAATGCTCAAATTGCCTACTTAATACCAGCTGAAAAACGTCTCCTCTTAAACACCTTTTAATTCCTTTTTGTACCATTTCTATATATGATTCATTGGTCATATTAGATCGCTCATTTCCCACTAAACTAAAAGGATAAACTGGCACATCTTTACTTCTAATAAGTGTTTCTATTACTTGCAAATCGCCAGCCAAACCAGGAATTTTATTTTCACATATAATGAGCTCATCTTTAAAGTGATTGAATGCAATTACGTATTGATACAAACGGTATCGAATAAGCGGAATAAGTGGTTCTTTCGTTTGAGAAGGAATTGCTGTATCAAAAAAAGAAACAGCATCAAAACAAGTATATCCATATAATCCTTGTGCAAATTGGAATTGGCTATCTAACAACTTCTCTACATTGAACTTATTCATGAAATCCCATAAATACTGGTGCACATTGATTTTTTTGTCCAGTGCCAATTTTTCAGGATCAGTTCCAGGCAATTTGTATTCTATTGTATCATTATTTTTTACCTCAATACCTCCAATTGCATTGATGCATATAAATGAATAACTGTTCTCATGGGCATGATGGTCGGTGCTTTCTAGCAAAATGGTATCTCTAAATCGATCTCGCAATCTCAAATAAATTCCAACAGGCGTATAAATGTCCCCCAGTATCTTTTTGCCAACAGTAGCTAAATGCATCTTATTCATTTTTTGTCAATTATAGTCCATAAAAAAAGCCCCAGAATAGTCCGGGGCTTTGAATATATTCAATGAGTATTGGTTATACCATCACTATCCCCGTAAAGAGTTAAAATGCCACCACCAATGCTTATTTATAATAATCATAGAACAAAGATGAAGTTTAGTAATGACTTAACAAAAAAAAAATATGCATTGTAAGTGTAATCACTCAATTTTATTAAACAAACAATTTAATAAATCATGAAATTATTATATACACTCCTATTTAGTTCTATATTTCTATTACCTGTATACGCCACTTCCCTTTCAGACAATAATCCCGACGCCATTCTGGGGAATTGGAAAACTGGAGAAGGAACTGCTGTAGTTCAGATATACAAGCAGGGTAGCAATTATTATGGCAAAATAGTTTGGCTCAAAGAACCCAACAAAAAGAAACACTCCATTACTTGGATTGCTTAATTTAAGAAATTTCAGTTTCCATAAAAACAATTTATGGAAAGATGGAAAAATATACGACCCAAAATCAGGGGACGATTATAGTTGCAAAATAACCATGAAAGACCCTAACACCATTGAAGTGCGAGGCTATATTGGTATTTCTATACTAGGCAGAACAGATGTATGGAAAAGACAATCAAACTTATAATACCCCTTTAGTGGAGGGCAAATAATTACTTATTGGATCTCTTTTGATTGCCATACGAATTGCTTTAGCAAAAGCTTTAAAGATGACTTCTATCTTATGGTGTTCATTGTCTCCTTTGCATTCAATATTCAAATTGCATTTTGCCCCATCACTAAATGATTTAAAGAAGTGAAAAAACATTTCCGTGGGCACTTCTCCAATTTTTTCTCTGTTAAATACTGCATTCCAAACCAACCAGTTCCTTCCTCCAAAATCAATTAACACTTTTGCATCTGCTTCATCCATTGGCAATGCAAATCCATATCTCTCCATCCCTCGTTTATCTGTTAATGCTTTAGCAAATGCTTCCCCAAGAGCTATTCCAGTATCTTCAATAGTATGGTGTTCATCAATATGCAGGTCACCTTTTGTTGTGATGGTTAAATCAATTTTACCATGACGGGCTATTTGATCTAACATATGATCAAAAAATCCTAATCCAGTATTGATGGAGGCTTTACCCGATCCATCCATATTTATATCTATCGAAATTTTTGTTTCATTGGTATTACGCTCATGGTGCACTTTCCTTAACCCTAATTTTAGGAATGAATAAATTTCTTCCCAAGAATTGGTTTCTAAAGCAATCACTTCTTTAAAAGCTAGAGCCTGTTCACTGGTTAACTCATGCAAACCAGATTTAAAATAAATTGCTTTTGCACCCAAATTAATAGCTAACTGAATATCACTCCATCTATCTCCAATCACAAACGAATTAGCTAAATCATAACCATCATTGCTCATCAAATGTTTCAACAATGCAGTCCCTGGCTTACGGGTTGGTAGGTTATCAGTGGCAAACGTTTTGTCAATAATCATTTCGTCAAATTGGAACCCAACAGAGCTGAGTGTTCTAATCATCAAATCGTGATAAGGATAAAACTGTTCCGTTGGATAAGAATCAGTTCCTAATCCATCTTGATTGGTTACCATTACTTTATAGAAATCAAAATCTGCCTCAATCCTAGATAAATTAGTCAAAGCGCCTTTTACAAAATTGGTTTTTGAAATTGAGTCAATTTGAAAATCAACTGGAGGCTCTTCTAAAACTACCCCATCCCTATCTATAAATAAAATTCGTTTCATGATTATTTTTTTGCCCTTTGTTTTTTTACTTCTGCAACAGAAATAGCTCCCGCTTTATTTCCAAAACTGTTTCTAATAAAAGTGAGCACATCTGCAATTTGTTGGTCCGTTAAAAATGAATGAGCTGCCATTGGATTATTGTATTCTTCTCCATTAATTTCCAGTGGATCAGTCAATCCCTTTAATACAATATCAATTAACCTCGTTTTACTACCCGTAACATAAACAGTACCAGCCAATGGTGGGTTTAATCTAGGCACCCCATTTCCATCGGCTTGGTGACATGC
>JAGOGG010000210.1 GCA_017996795.1 Sediminibacterium sp.
CTGGTATCATGAGCACTATACATGCTTATACCAATGACCAAAACACATTAGATGCTCCACATCCTAAAGGAGATTTAAGAAGAGCTAGAGCAGCTGCTGCCAATATTGTTCCAAATAGTACTGGTGCAGCTAAAGCAATTGGTTTAGTATTACCCGAGTTAAAAGGAAAGTTAGATGGAAGTGCACAACGTGTTCCAACCATTACAGGTTCTTTAACTGAGTTAACTACCATCTTAAGCAAGAAAGTTACTGCCGAAGAAATCAATGCTGCAATGAAAGCTGCTGCTAATGAAAGCTTTGGTTACAACGAAGATGAAATTGTGAGTTCAGATATTATTGGAACCCATTTCGGTTCTTTATTTGATGCTACTCAAACCAAAGTGATGACCGTTGGGGATACTCAAATGGTGAAGACTGTGAGCTGGTACGATAACGAAATGAGTTATGTAAGTCAGTTGGTAAGAACTGTACAATACTTTGCAGGTTTAATCAGCAAATAATTCTTTAATAATAGCTTTAAAAGCCGTTTCGATTTTTCGGGACGGCTTTTGTTTTTTGGTTAAATTGCCTTTAAATAAATTTTTATGACGAGTCCTTTTGTAGCTTTTAATTTTTCAGGAAAGAAAGCCTTAATTAGAGTTGATTTTAATGTGCCTTTAGATAAGCAAACCTATGCTATTGGAGACGATAATAGAATGAGAGCTGCAGTTCCAACGATTGTGAAAATTTTGCAAGATGGTGGTGCTGTAATTTTAATGAGTCACTTGGGTAGACCCAAAGAAGGACCAGAAACAAAAAGTTCATTGATCCATATTACTGGTCATTTGCAAACTTTATTAAGTAATGCAATGAATAAAGAAGTATTGGTTCAATTTGCCAATGATTGCATAGGACAGGAAGCGTATGATAAATCTGATAATTTAAAAGCTGGCGAAGTTTTATTACTAGAAAATTTACGATTCTATAAAGAAGAAGAAAAAGGTGATGCTGCTTTTGCAGAGAAGCTTAGTAAACTTGGAGATGTCTATGTGAATGATGCATTTGGTACTGCACATAGAGCACATGCATCTACGGCTGTAATTGCACAATATTTTAGTGCGGATAAAAAAATGTTTGGTTTATTAATGGAAGGAGAAGTAAAGGCAGCTGAATTGGTTTTGCATAAAGCGGCTAAACCCTTTACCGCAATTATTGGTGGTGCTAAAGTGAGTGATAAGATTTTGATTATTGAGAATCTATTAGAGCGTGCTACTGATATTATTATTGGTGGTGGAATGGCTTATACATTTATGAAAGCGCAGGGTGGGCAAATTGGAAAAAGCCTTTGCGAAGAAGATCGATTAAGTACTGCTTTAGATATTTTAAATAAAGCAGCTGCTAAAGGAGTGAATATTCATTTACCCATAGACAGCGTAGTTGCAGACAATTTTGCTGCAGATGCCAATACCAATATAGCTCAAAGTAATCAAGTGCCTGATGGTTGGATGGGATTAGATATTGGTCCTAAAGCAGCTGAGTCATTTGCTGCAACCATCAAAAGTTCTAAGACTATTCTTTGGAATGGTCCGATGGGTGTTTTTGAAATGGAAAAATTTCAAGAAGGAACCAAAGCCATTGCTGTTGCAGTTGCAGAAGCAACCGCAAATGGTGCATTTAGTTTAGTAGGCGGTGGTGACAGTGTTGCTGCAGTAAATCAGTTTGGTTTTGCTGATCAAGTTAGTTATGTAAGTACCGGTGGTGGTGCTATGCTAGAATACTTTGAAGGAAAAGTATTGCCAGGCATTGCAGCCATTGCAGTTCAATAAGATTATACTACATCTTCACCTGTTGCAGCTTTCATCATTAAGAACCAGTCTTCTCGGGTTAGTTTGATGGAAGCTGCAACTTTTGCTTGCGCCAATCTTTCCGATTTAGTGGTTCCAATTACCGGTAGAATTTTAGAAGGATGCGTATTCAGCCATGCAATTAATATTTCGTTCAATCCAGCAACATATTTTTCAGCTAATAGTGATGCAGCATGTGTAATACTTCTAAAGTGAGGATGTAGATCATCGGTAAGCAAGCCACCACCTAAGGGAGCCCAAGCCATTGGGATAATTTCATTTTCTATACAATTGTCTAAAATTCCATTGTTAAATGGTGCAGTACAAATAATGGATACTTCAATTTGGTTGTATTGAATGGGTACCCATTTACGCAACATATTTACCTGATGCGGTAAAAAATTGGATACGCCAAATGCATGTACTTTTCCTTGTTTTTGCAAAGTCTGAATAGCTTCAGCTACTTCTTCAGGATTTAATAATGGATCGGGTCGATGAATCAATAAGACATCTAAGTAGTCTGTACCAAAGTTTTTTAAGGATTGTTCTGCAGACCGGATGATATGTTTTTTACCAGTATTATATGATTTAATATTATGGTTGGGTCTGTTTTCGGTAACCATTTGAATACCGCACTTTGTGATCAATTTCAATTGTGATCGCAGGGTTTTGTCTTCTTTTAATGCATCACCAAACTCTTCTTCTGTGGTATAGTCTCCATATATATCAGCATGGTCAAAACTATTGACGCCAATAGCTAAACATTCTTCAATCATTGCTCGGTAAGCCGATGTTGAAAAATTGGCACCCCATTTACCCCATCTCATACAACCCGCTATTGGACTACTTAACTGTTCTTGCTGTTTCATATTTTAAATATAGGAATAAAAAAAACTCGTTCTGAATTCAGAACGAGTTTTATAAGTCGGTAGGTTAATTAGATTAATATCTGTTGTATCCACCACCGCCGCCGCTGTTTCCACGATCGCGATTTCCGCCACCGTATCCACCGCCGCCGCGATTACCGCCGCCGCCACCACCGTAGCCGCCACGACTTCCGCCGCCACCACCACCGTAAGGCTTCTTTTTAAAGCCGCCTCTTTCGCCTTCAGGGCGAGGGGTAGATTCGTTTACAACAATTTTGCGATCCATAACATCAGTGTCATGTAAAGCAGCGATAGCAGCGCGAGCTGCATCATCATCAGCCATTTCAACGAAACCAAAGCCTTTGCTACGGTCGTTGTTAAATTTGTCGGTAACGATTTTGGCACTGCTTACTTCACCATAGGGAGCAAACAGATTTTGCAGGTCTTCACTAGACATATTCCAGTTCAGATTTCCAACGTAAATGTTCATTTTTAAGAAATTAAGTGATCAAAAAACCAAAGCTAAAACAGTAACCAAAAACCCTGAACCATTTACGTAAAAACGTTCTGAGACCTGGAACTTCTGCATTTGGACAGTTAAAGATAGGGTTTTTAATGATTTGGGCGTTTTTTTCAAAAAAAATGACAAAACTTTCTACACAAGCCAATATACCGCATATGCGGTATTGTGCCAATTGAATCCGGCAGCTACATTCACCAAAAAAAGAATATGCGTAAATGGATCAAATTGGTCATTGTAATGATGATGCTGACCAACCTTAATGCTCAGCAACTTGAGATTGTAAAATATTCATTTGATGATGACAAGTATGGTATAGCCAAATTGGCTAATACAATGAGAAGAGATTCTGTAGACGCAGGTATAGAAAATGGCAAGTATATTTTTCAGAACTACCATATAAAGAAAGGAGTGAGCAAGTGGTCACTTTTAAATTATGGACTTAATAGTAAGGCTAATACGGGATATAAGGCATCCATTACTCAATTAGCAGGATTACAAGATTACTCATATGGTTTGGTGGTTAATGCC
>JAGOGG010000211.1 GCA_017996795.1 Sediminibacterium sp.
CTAATAGACCGCCAAAAACTGCAAGCCGTTATCTCTATGCCTAGTGGTGTGTTTAAACCCTATGCAGGAGTAAGCACTGCCGTATTGATATTTACCAAAACTAATAGTGGTGGAACAGATAATGTTTGGTTTTACGATATGCAAGCCGATGGTTTGAGTTTGGATGATAAACGCCAAGCAATTGAAGCCAATGATATACCAGATATTGTAAACCGTTATCACAACTTAAAATCCGAAAGCAAGCGAAGCAGAACTGACAAGAGTTTTATGGTGTCGGTTAAAGAAATACAAGACAATAAATACGACCTCAGCATAAACCGCTACAAAGAAGTGGTGTATGAAGAAAAAAATTACGAAAAACCATCAGTCATAATAAGCCAAATTGAAGAATTGGATAAAGAGCGTTCTGATTTATTGAAACAGTTAAAAGCGATGTTGGTATGAGTTGGGAAATGGTGAAAATAGAAGACTTATGCACTATTGTGAGAGGAAGCTCCCCTCGTCCACAAGGAGACCCAAGATATTATAATGGAAAAGTACCTCGTTTGATGATTGAGGATCTTACTAGAGACGGAAAGTATGTTACACCACAAGTTGATTCATTAACTGAAGAAGGAGCAAAACTAAGTCGACCAATGAAAAAAGGAGATTTAGTTATGACTGTTAGTGGTAGAACAGGGGTGCCAGCGATATTAAATGTTGATTGTTGTATACATGATGGATTTGTAGGTTTTAGAGAGTTGTCCAAAATTGTTGATATAGATTATCTATTTTATTATTTAGCAAGTTTGACTGCAACTACAAGTCAACAAGCAGTAGGTGCGATCTTTAAAAATCTCACTACAGATCAACTTAAAAATATTGATATCCCACTCCCTCCAATCACTACTCAAAAGCGCATAGCCGAAATATTAGAAGCAGCCGATGCCTTAAAACGCAAAGACCAAGAACTCATACAAAAATACGATGAATTGGCGCAAGCTATTTTTATTGATATGTTTGGTGACATCATGATCAATGAGCATGAATTTGGTATTGTAAAGTTTGGTGATGTATGTGACGAGCTATTTCTCGGGCTAACTTCAAAAGTGGATTATGTGAATGAAGGTGGTTTTCCACTTATTAGAGCCACCGATATAAACAAAGGGCAACTATCTTTTGATAAAGTCAAGTTTATTTCTGACGAACAACACAGAAAAGTTACTGCAAAAAGAATTACCAAAAGAGGTGATGTTTTAATAAGTAAATCTGGGTCATTAGGAACTTGTGCAATTGTAGATTCTGACAAAATATTTAGTACTTATGAAAGTATTTTTACCGTTAGAACAAGTAGTAATGTATTGAATAATATTTTCTTAGTTTCTCTTGTTCGAAATCCTAGTTTTCAAGAAAAACTTATTGGTGGTAAAGTTGGAGCGGGAGTAGCACATTTAAATTTAAATATGTTAAGAGAATTCAAATTTCCTCTACCTCCAATTGGTTTGCAAGAAAAATATGCTGCAATCGCAATGAATATTGAGAAGCAAATTGCTGCGACCAAGGAAAATAATTTTTATTCTGAAAATATTTTCCATACCCTTTTTCAAAAAGCATTCAAAGGAGAACTCACCAACTAATATAAAGCAATATGCATAACATACTCATACTTATAAGAAAATGAAAGCAGCATTAACAACAGACCAATATCGCAATTCTTTAAAAGAAAGAATTTTTGAATTATCTAATCATTCGATATTATTGAATCTTGAGACTTATTTTGCTGACCATAACAAAGATTTTTACGGAGTACTTTTCAATCCGTCAACAAATCATGTAGAGAGTCTTTTTGGAAATACCCCTATTGTTGTATTAGAGTTTATAAAAATCAACATGGTGAATGCAATGGCTGGCTTTAAATTTGACCTTCAAGAACAAATTCCAGGAATAAAATCGTCAGACTTACTACTAATATCAGAAGAGTTACTAAGTAATTCTTCTATAGAAATTGATACAATACTCATTCATGAATTAACTCATCTTGCAATCAATTCTGATAATGTAAAAATTGAATTAGTTGAATCTGATAGGCAGTTGGGCCACCAGTTTTATAAAGCATCCAGGCAGTATGATTGCCATCAAACTCACCATGATGAAACGTTTTGCAACTATCTTGTAGGAGCCTTGAGAATCTTCAACGAATATTCAAAAGCATTTCAGACAAATAATGAGGCTGCATTAAGTGGGTTTAGATTTGATTTGCCTGAAGATTTCGAAGTTAATTGACTTTATGTAGTTAATGTTTATTTATGAGTAACTTTTCCTTCATACCTTCTCAATGGGCCAACTTAGCCCAGACACCTCAAGAAGCGGAAGGGCATGTTTATGGTGCTCCATTGTATGCTGCTATGCTTTGCCGCAAAAGTTTAGAAGAGTGGGTAAGATGGATGTATGAGCATGATGTCGATTTAGTATTGCCTTATGATACTACCCTCAGCTCCTTAATGCATGAGCAAAAGTTTAAAAACATTATTGCTCCAATTCAGTTCAACCAAATAAATCTTATACGTAAACTTGGTAATACTGCCGTACATACTTCTGCCAAAATAAAGCCCCAGGAAGCTTTATACGCCTTGAAATTGTTGCATGGTTTTATTAGTTGGTTGGTACAAGTATATAGTGAAGAAAAAATAAGTGTTGCTAAGTTTGATGAAACGCTGATTACGAAAGTTAAGGAAAAAGATCTAAGCAAAGATGCCCTTCAGCAATTAGAAAAAACCTTTCATGAACAACAAAGCAAACTTCAAAAATTAGAAGCCGAACTGGCAAGTATCAAAGCCATCAAAGAACAGAATATTGCTTTTGTTCCGCCACCAATAGACCCCAATGAAGACCTAACCCGTAAAATATATATTGATACGCTATTGCGTGAAGCAGGTTGGAATCCTTATGGTGATAATGTGCCTGAATATCCTGTTCATGGAATGCCACAAGGGAATGGCGATATCAACGGAAACGGTTTAGTTGATTATGTCCTCTGGGGCGATGATGGTAGACCTGTAGCAGTGGTAGAAGCCAAACGTACCAAAAGAGATCCAAGGGTGGGGCAACATCAAGCGAAACTCTATGCTGATTGTATAGAAAAAGAATTTGGGCAGAGACCTGTTATATTTTATTCCAATGGTTTCCACACTTGGATTTGGGATGATGTTAGTTATGCACCACGTGAAGTATTTGGTTTCTATACCAAAGACGAATTGCAGATGATGATCCAAAGGCGCAGCTCGCAGAAAGAATTGGCTATTCAAACTATTAACAAGTCGATTACTGAAAGACCATATCAACATGAAGCTATTCGGTGTGTCAACGAAAGATTGGATTTAAAACATCGAGAAGCTTTATTAGTAATGGCAACAGGTTCAGGTAAAACAAGAGTCTCTGCCTCTATTATCGATTTATTGAGTAAAGCCAACTGGGCAAAACGTATCTTGTTTTTAGCAGATAGAAACGCCTTAATACATCAAGCAAAAACAAACCTAAATGATTATTTGCCTAACCTTCCTGCAGTTGATTTAACTAAAGAAAAAGAAGACGAAAGCAGTCGCATCGTTTTTTCTACTTACCAAACCATCATCAACATGATAGATGGTGAAGCTGATGGAAATAATCGTTTTTATAGTGTAGGACATTTTGATCTCATCATTTTTGATGAAATACATCGCAGTGTTTATAATCGCTACAAACATATTTTCAAATACTTCGA
>JAGOGG010000212.1 GCA_017996795.1 Sediminibacterium sp.
CTTTTCAATTTCAGTTACTTAAACCTCGCCAATAATGCATTTTATAACTTTATCTGGTGGGCTTTGCTGATTCCTTTCTGCATGAACCCAATTTGGGTATTCAAAACCATTGATAGAAATAAATGGCTAGTCATCCTATTTGCTGCTGCAAACTGGATGAATTATGGATTAAATTGGGTCTCCATTCCGGTTTATTTGCTCTATTTTCTTCCCTTTTTACCATTCAAAGTCTTATTTGATTCATTTAACAGGTATTATGAGCCCAGATAAGTCATAAAATAGTAAGGTATTACCAATTTAGGAACTAACTTGCACCCCGTTTTCAATACTGCATATCATGAATGATTTAACTGGCTTTAATCCCAATGCGGTTGCCAATCCCAACAACAATATTTTTGGTCTTCCATTTACCGAAGAAGAATCAAAAGTGGTTATACTGCCTGTTCCATGGGAAGTGACCGTTAGTTATGGGGCCGGAACAGCAAGGGCCGCTGAACATGTGTTTAAAAGCAGCATGCAAGTAGACCTGATGGACATGGATGGAAATGCTGGTTGGAAGCAAGGTTTTTTCATGAAAGAAATTGATAAAAAACTATTGCTCAAGAGCGACTATTTAAGAAAAGAAGCAGAACTATATATCGATTATATATCTCAAGGTGCTGAATTGTTGAAAAACAAGTTCATGTGCAAGAGTGTAAAAGAAATTAATGAAGGCAGCAATTATCTGAATAATTGGGTGTACGAGCAAAGCAAAGCAATATTAGAGAAACAAAAAATTGTTGGATTATTAGGTGGGGATCATAGCACTCCTTTAGGTCTGATGAAAGCCCTTGCGGAAAAGCATGGTGCATTTGGCGTTTTACAAATTGACGCACACTGTGATCTTCGAATAAAATATGAGGATTTTACTTATTCGCATGCATCCATTATGTACAATGCGCTAAATGAAATTCCAGAGCTGGTTAAATTGGTGCAAGTTGGTGTGAGAGATTATTGTGAGCAAGAATGGGAATATATCTGCAATAGTAACTTTAGGGTAATTACTTATTTTGATAAGAATATTAAAGAAAGACTTTTTGAAGGGCAGCTTTGGAGAACTATAACCGAAGAAATTATACAACACTTACCAGAGAAAGTATATATTAGTTTTGATATAGATGGATTAGACAGAAAACTTTGCCCGAATACGGGTACACCGGTACCTGGCGGATTTGAAAGTGAAGAAATAATTTATCTATTCAAAAAAATAAAAGAAAGCGGCAGAGAATTAATCGGCTTTGATTTAGTTGAAATTGGAGTTGGTGAAACAGATTGGGACAGCAATGTAGGAGCAAGAATATTATGGAGACTTTGTAATTTAATGGTATAATGAAAACATTTGACTATATCATCGTTTTAAAAAAACGAAACCATTCAACGGTAGACAACGTAAGCCAAATCATGCTACTTATTGCAGTTATTGCTTTTATAGGAAACGCGGCCAACGGTGCAATCAATTGGATTTCTTCCGTTGCATTTGCAGCATTAACTGCAGGATGGGGCATATTTTGTATTTGGCAAAAGAAAAAAGGCACTCCTCCATTTTTTAGATTTGGTTTATTATTGGGTGCAATGGGTTGGTATAGCATGGAAGATGGATTATGGATTGCATTGATCTACTTATTAGCAGCGATGCTAGAAAAACAAGTTAAGTTTCCAGAAGAAATTGCGTTTGATGAAAATGAAATTGTGTTTAACAGTTTCCCCAAGAAACGATATGAGTGGGCGGCTTTAAATAATGTAGTATTGAAAGATGGCTTATTAACATTAGATTTCAAAAACGATCAACTCATACAAAAAGAATTGGAGTCTGAAACGACTAAAAATACAGAGGAAGAATTTAATGCATTTGCAAAAGCACTCATAGAAAAAACAGCATATGTTAGTTAAACCATTTTTATTGTACTCCGATGGAGAGGGGAATATTTACGAAGATGAAACCCTTTATGCGGTAGGACGTGCGGGATGGGATGCGTTCCCTGTTGAATCAGATCAGTGGATAGAATTGCCTCAGGGCGGGAATTTATATGAATTGCCAGGGAGAAAAGGAATAGGAATAGATGTTCAAACTGGTGAGATGAGACTTTGCGAAAAAGGTTGGGCAGTGGCCGCATTTATTCCTCCTGCTTACACTGGATTGTTTATTGCAGCATACGAAACCATGCCAGATGCCCCAACACTGCCTTTGTTCTGCTACACCGCAGTTGGTTGGATGAATGACAAGAATTATGTACCCGCTGTTAGAATTGAAAAAGATATTCGCCAAGAAGCAGCTGGATTTGATGATACAAAAGTAAAAGAAGGAACGGATCATTTGTTGCAAGCTTATCCCGAAAATAGATTGGTGAAGCATTTGATGGGAAACTGCTGCATGACTTATCATTGCCCTGCAGCAAGAAATTTTTCTTTAGGTAGATGGGAATGTCCTGTTCCTACTTCACCTGCATGCAATGCCAATTGTATCGGGTGCATTTCATTTCAGCCAGAAGAAGAAACCATTGTTAGCACACAAGATCGACTCACTTTCAAACCAATGGCAGAAGAAATTGTTGAATTTACCGTACCCCATTTAATGAATGCGCCATTCCCAATAATTAGTTTTGGCCAAGGCTGTGAAGGAGAACCTTTGTTAATGTGGGAAACAATTAAAGAATCAATAATCGAAATCAGAAAGCATACCAATAGAGGCAGTATTAATATCAACACCAATGGATCTAAACCTGCCGCAGTTGATGCACTATGCAAAGCTGGTTTAAATAGCATGAGGGTAAGTACCAACTCTGCACAGAAACATATTTATGAAGCCTATTATAGACCCAATAATTATGCTTTTGAAGACATTATTGAAAGCTTAAAAGTAATGCGTTCGTATAGCGGATGGACAAGCATCAATTACTTTGTTTTCCCAGGCATCACCGACAGTGAAGCGGAGTATGAAGCTCTTAGAAAACTCATAACAGATACCAATTTAAATATGATACAGTGGAGAAATTTCAATATTGACCCTGATTGGTATATGGGAAAAATTGGAATGACAGATTCTGGTGAAATGTTGGGAGTAAAACAAATGATGGATTTAATTCAAGAAGAATTCCCTAATCTAAAATTTGGTTATTTTAATCCACCTATGGAAAGAATTAAGGGGGATTATAACCACCAATTTGCGGGGGCTCCTTTACAATAATGCAGTCTAAAACCAGCAACCATATTGTTCAGGGTGTTCTACTAGCAATCACTGCAACATTACTTTGGTCTGGCAATTTTATCATTGCAAGAAAAGTAAGTCATGCAATAAGCCCAATTAGCTTGGCCTTTTATCGTTGGGCATGTGCTTCTGTGGTTTTATTTCCATTTGCTTATAAATATCTGAATGCAGAATTAACGCATGTTAAAGCCAATTGGAAAATATTGAGCTTAATTGCACTAACAGGAATTGCTTTATTTAACACATTCGTTTACATAGCTGGCCATAATACTACAGCAATTAATATGGCATTAATAGGAACCACTTCCTCCCCCATATTTGCAACTGTAATGGCCGTTCTTTTTTTAAAAGAAAGACTCGGTTTTTACAGAATCATCGGAATGATTATTTGCATTTTAGGTATTCTACTGCTGATATCTAAAGGGAGTTGGCAAGTATTATTTTCTTTCAAATTTTCAA
>JAGOGG010000213.1 GCA_017996795.1 Sediminibacterium sp.
CCTTCTGCTAAATCATTCCATACTACCACCATTGCAATACACCTGGCTAAACCAATTAAGATTAATCCAATCATGTATTCAGGATAATCTTTCAAAAAGATGATTGATAATATAAACATCAAAATGGGGCCAATTATCCAATTCAATAATAAAGAAAGGCTTAGTACTTTAACATTACTAAAGACCTCTCCAATTTTATTGTAATTCACTTTTGCTAACGGTGGATACATCATCAGTATCAAACCAATGGCAAGTGGTATATTGGTTGTTCCATTAGATAGCGATTCTATTTTAGTAGGAATCGTAGGTATAAAATAACCAACTCCTACACCAATGATCATGGCTAAAAATATCCATAAGGTTAAATACTGGTCTAAAAAAGAAAGTTTCTTTCGATTAACAGCAGGAGCACAATGTTCCATATTTTAAATATTTAACAGCAACCTCCGCCAGGAGTACAACAAGTTGATGAAGTATTATTTTTTATTTCAGGGTTTTCTGTTACTGTAATACCCTTGGGTTTTTCTGCATATACAGTTACACTAAATATGCCGGCTCCACCATTATTAAATGCAGCAATTTCTGTTTCAGTTAAATAATTTTTTAAAATATCATTGGGAATAATAATTGGCTTTTCTTTTTGCACGATGATATTTTCAAATTGATTCAAGCGAATTAATTCTAAATACACTTCTTTTTGTATTGCACCTGAAACACATCCAGCATACATTTCAGCGTCCTTTCTTAATGCATCGGGTAGTTGACCTACTAGCACTACATCAGAAATACTAAAATGTCCTCCTGGTTTAAGTACTCTAAAGATTTCTTTAATTACTCCATCTTTATTAGGCACTAAATTTAATACACAGTTGCTTACTACCACATCAGCTGTATTCCCTCCTAAAGGCATATGCTCAATATCCCCTTCGCGAAACTCTACATTATTAAAACCCAAAGCATCTGCATTCATTCTGGCTTTCTGAATCATGGCTGGTGTGAAATCAATCCCAATCACTTTTCCTTTTTCACCTGTGTGCGCTCTTGCAACAAAACAATCGTTCCCAGCTCCACTTCCTAAATCTACCACCGTATCTCCCTGTTTAATTTGCGCATACTGTGTAGGTAATCCACAACCCAATCCCAAATCGGCATCTGCATTATATCCTTCCATAGTAGTGTAATCATCACTCATGATATTATACACTTCAGTACTACATCCACCTGCACCACAACATGATGCTTTATTATCAGCGGTAGACTGTGTAGCAATTTCTGCATATTTTTCTTTTACGATTTGTTTTAATTGTTCATCGGTTTGCATAAAATATATTTTTAAGTTTTTAAGAATATTTAGCAACAAGATTGTTGTTGCACTTTTAGTTTATTAAATAGTTGATTAAAAGAGATATTGAATTTTTCGAAAGCTTTCCAATTAATGCAGTAACAACTTCTTGGTCCTTCAATCGTTCCTTTTATAAGACCTGCTTCTTTCAACTCTTTTAAATGTTGTGAAACAGTTGACTGGGCCAATGGCAAAACATCTACAATCTCTCCACACACACATTCATTTTTTTGCGCCAATACTTTTAATATAGCAATACGTGCTGGATGTGATAATGCTTTAGCAAACTGCGCTAGCTCTTGTTCTGTTTTTATAAATTCTTCTAATTTGGGAGACGCCATGATTAATCGTTTTTATACGATAAATCAAAGCTATATATAAATATTCATTCATCGTATTTTTACGATGAAAATCCATTTATCCTTTTTTAAAACCGACTATCCCTTTCTCGAAAATTCAAAAAAACGCAACTAATTGATTTTCAATTAATTATTTAAAACCTAATTCTAAAGTCAGCCTATTACCTAAAAATACTTGGTACTATGTGTTGCATAGTACTAAAAAATACCCCATCTTTGTGTAGTCAAATTAAATGATCACAAACGAACTAAAAATAATCATCATGAAAATCACCACCATCAACCCACTTGTTCAACTAAACAAAACCGAGTTAAACAATTTAACTCAAGTGGTAAAAGAGACTATTGCTTCAAACATGAACAATGAACCCAAAACCAAGAAAAGATTTACTGTAGCTCAACTTTGGAAAATTCAACGTTTCAGCCGTATAGCTCCAGTTAAACCAATTCTTGTTTATTAATCCAATAAAAATCTAGGCCATGGATATTCAAAACACACAGAGTCAGATGCGGAAGGGCGTATTGGAGTTTTGTATCCTTTCAATCATTCGCCAGGGAGAAGTTTACCCCAGTGATCTAGTTGATCGGATGAAAGCAGCCAACCTTCATATTCTGGAAGGTACTTTGTACCCGCTGCTTACCAGGTTAAAAAACGCTGAATTGCTCACTTACCGTTGGGTAGAGAGCAACAGCGGACCGCCACGCAAATATTTCGTTATGACTGAAAAAGGCCTCACTTTTTACAGTGAACTCGAAAGAACCTGGAAAGAACTAGCGGATGCAGTTCAAGTGCTAACCCAACCTATAGCATCACCAGAAAACGAAAACAACCAAAACCAACCTTAACCAAGTTAAATAAACATACCATGAAAAAGGTAATTAATATAAACTTCCAAGGCAGAGTAATTCCCATTGAGGAATCGGCTTACGACGTACTGAAAGTATACGTAGAAAGCTTACGCCGCTTCTTTGCTAATGAAGAAGGAAGAGATGAAATCATCAACGATATAGAAGGTCGTATTGCAGAACTTTTTGGTGAAAGCCTTAAAAAAGGAAGCACTTGTATTACTGATGAAGATGTAAATACAATCATCAATAGTATGGGTAGACCTGAAGATTTTGAAGGTGAAGAATCTAATATGCAATCGCAATTAGGAGGCAATCAACAACAACAATCTAACTTTACACAAGATGCAGATCATAGTGCATCAAGAGGTAGACTCTATAGAGATACCAACGAAAAAATGTTAGGTGGTGTTTGTAGTGGTATTGCTGCTTATTTTAGAATTGACCCAACCGTTGTTCGCTTACTATTTTTAGTATTGTTTTTTGGCGGTGGTTCTGGATTCTTATTGTACTTACTATTATGGATTATACTTCCTTCTAAGCCATTAGATCCTGTAACCAGCAATAGAAGATTGTACAGAAACCCGGAAGAAAAAGTGATTGCAGGTGTTGCCAGCGGTATTGCTACTTATTTTGATATTGCCGTTTGGATCCCTAGATTAATTTTTGCTTTACCATTGGTAGTGGGCATCATCTCCTCTTTTGTAAGTTCACTATTCTGGTTTGAGTTTAATCCTTTCCCTGGATTCATATTTGGGTCTTTTGGTGGAACCCTATTTGTTATCTATGCTGTTCTTTGGGCAGTCATTCCTGAAGCAAAAAGCGCTTCAGAAAAATTAGAAATGAGGGGAGAAAAAGTAGACTTAAATACCATTAAGAATACCATTCAAGAAGACCTTGAAGGATTTAAAGCACGTGCAGAAAAATGGGGTGGCGAATTCTCAGAAAAAGCGAAAGAATTTTCTTCTGAGTTCAGTTCAACTGTTAACGAAAAGAGTAAACAATTTGCTTCAGAAGCCAGTTCTGTTTCTAAAAAAGGAGGCAATAAATTAGCCAACGCAATTGGTATATTATTCAAAGCATTCTTTTTATTCTTAGCCGGCATCTTGGCTTTCACTATACTGG
>JAGOGG010000214.1 GCA_017996795.1 Sediminibacterium sp.
CCGTACTCTACGTTAAAGGGACTCTTACCTCCACCCCAAGATTTAGTGGTAGGTGCTGTTGCAGTTGTTGCCATGTTAAAGTAAAATTTCGTACACAAAAGTATTGGCTAGAGTTGAAAAAAGGTGCATAAAACACAACTTTTTTGTAATTAGCTAATCCAATTGTAAAAGATGAACAAATAAATCCAAAGTATATCTACAAAATGCCAGTAAGTACCCACCAATTCAATGGATAAACTACTGTAATTTTTAACACTACTTACATAAGCTTTAATAAAAATAACCATCAAAGCAATCACTCCACCTAAAACGTGAAGCATATGCAAACCTGTAATAACTAAAAGAAAAGATGCGGCAGAATTACTTCTGGCACCAGTAAGGGCAATATTTCTGGCTTCTAAATCCATAAAACCCAAAATCTGTAATCCCATAAACAATAACCCTAATATTGCAGTAACGGTAATCAACATTCGATAACGCCCCATTTCTCTGGCTTTAAAAGCCTTTGTTGCCAAATGTACTGTAACACTACTTGCAATAATCACTAGTGTAGAATACATAAAAACAACTGGCAAATCGAATTCTAACCAACTGCTTTGGTTCTTTTTTACAATGTAGGCACTCGTTAGGCCTGCAATCATCATAATGATACTGCCCATTGCCACCCATAGCGTAAACTTGTGTGGGTGAATCCTTTTAGGCGCTTCCTTTGCTATCGTACTCATTTATTTAAATTTAATTCAATTAATGATTAATCTTATCTGCCAACATTGCAAGCAATACAATGGGCAAATAAATATAACTGCTGAACATCACTCTTCTGGCTGCTTTCACATCCATTTCTTTATATAATCGTGCACTTTGAAAAACCATGAATAGATTACAAACCAATACGATCCATAAACTGGTTATTCCTGTTAATCCAATAAAATAGGGGACCATGCCAATCGGAATCATCAAAAAAGAATACATGATGGTTTGAATTGCGGTAAATTTAGTCGGTCCCTTATCTGCAGGGAGTAGTTTAAATCCAGCTTTTGTGTAATCTGCGTGGGCTACCCAAGCAATCGCCCAAAAATGCGGGAACTGCCATAAGAATTGCATACCAAATAACACCCAACCACCCAATGCAAAATCATCATTACCCGCTACCCATCCAATTAAGCAAGGCAGAGCGCCAGGCAATGCTCCAATTAATACCGCTATTGAATTGATTTTTTTTAAAGGAGTGTAAATAAAAGCATACAGAAATAAACTAAATGCAGAGACCAATGCAGAGGAGAAATTAAAATAATACCACATCATACCTACACCCACTAAGCCGGCAATCAATGCAAATGTATAGGCTTCATTCTGACTCATATTTCCATTAGCTACCGGACGTTTGGATGTCCGCTTCATCATGGCATCAGTATCTTTTTCTACCGCTTGGTTAATGGCATTGGCACTACCTGTTATTAACATCCCTGCTAAAAAGAGCAATAGAATCATGTACCAATCGTACTCAACTACTTTAGGTGCTAATAAATAACAAATCACACAAGAGAACACTACTGTAAAGCTCAAAGTAAACTTGATCAACAGCATATAGTCTTTCACTTTTGCTGCTAAAGAAAAACTTTGGCTTTTTACCCTATGCTCACTGGATTTTGTCATTCCGTCGTTGTAGTTTAAAAACAATGCTCCCGTTATTCGGGAGCATTGAAGTATATCAACTGAATAAAAATTTACTCAGTAATTAGATTAGTGACTGCTTTCGTCGGCTCCCACCGGTGTAGTCTGGGAAATAAATTCTTTTCCATCTTTACCGTAGTCATATGCCCAACGATGTACTTCAGGGATTTCGCCAACCCAGTTACCATGACCAGGATTAATTGGAGCGGTCCACTCTAAAGTATTAGAACCATAAGGATTTTGTGTAGTTACTTTTCTACCTTTGAAAACAGAATAGAAGAAGTTAAACAAGAACAACAACTGTGCAGCAAATACAATCATAGCAACAGTGCTAATGAATCTATTTAATTCTGCAAACTGCTTGAAGCTTTCCCAAACACTATAGTCATAGTATCTTCTTGGCATACCTGCTAAACCTTGGTAGTGCATTGGCCAGAAAATCATATAAGCACCAGCTAATGTAATCCAAAAGTGTAAGTAAGCTAAGGTATTATTCATGTAACGACCGTACATTTTAGGGAACCAGTGGTAAATACCAGCAAACATTCCAAACATACTAGCAACACCCATTACAATATGGAAGTGGGCAATTACAAAATAAGTATCATGTAGGTGAATATCTAACGCAGAATTTCCTAACCAAATACCTGTTAAACCTCCAGAGATAAATAAGCTCACAAAACCAATAGAGAACATCATACCAGGAGTAAAGCGAATATTACCTCTCCATAAGGTGGTTAACCAGTTGAACACTTTAATTGCAGAAGGAACCGCAATTAACAATGTAAGCAATACGAACACGGAACCTAAGAAAGGATTCAATCCGGTTACAAACATATGGTGTGCCCATACTAAGAAAGCTAATATTGCAATCGCAAACAATGATCCAACCATGGCCATATAACCGAAGATGGGTTTGCGAGAGTTTACAGAAAGAATTTCAGAAGCCATACCCATTGCTGGTAAAAGAATGATGTATACTTCAGGGTGTCCTAAGAACCAGAACAAGTGTTGGTAAAGAATAGCGCTACCGCCTTCATTAGGTAAAGCTCCAACACCATTGATGAAAATATCAGATAAATAAAAACTTGTTCCAAAGTTTCTGTCAAAAATCAGTAAAATAAATCCAGAGAACAATACAGGAAAAGATAATACACCTAATACAGCAGTGAAGAACAATGCCCAGATAGTTAAAGGCAAGCGAGTCATGCTCATTCCTTTTGTACGCATATTCAAAATGGTAGCGATGTAGTTTAAGCCTCCCAATAAAGAAGATACCACAAACAATGCCATAGCAATAAGCCACAAGTCCATACCAGTGCCAGATCCTGGAGAAGCAGAAGCCAATGCACTTAATGGAGGATAAGCAGTCCATCCACCACTGAATGGTCCAAACTCAACAAACATAGAAGACAACATTACAATACTTGCTGCAAAGAAGAACCAGTAACTCAACATATTCATAAATGGAGATGCCATATCTCTTGCTCCAATTTGCAATGGAATTAGAAAGTTGGCAAAAGTTCCACTCAATCCAGCTGTTAATACGAAGAATACGAGTACTGTACCGTGCGTAGTAACCAATGCATAATAAGCATCAGGAGTAATTTTACCTCCTTCAGCCCATTTTCCTAAAATATCTTCTAACCAAGGGAAACTTGCTTCAGGATATCCTAATTGTAAACGGAAAAGTACGCTCATTAAACCACCCAACACTGCCCAAACCATACCCGTAATCAGGAATTGCTTAGCAATCATTTTATGGTCCATGCTAAAGACATACTTAGAAATAAATGTCTCATGGTGATGCTCATGATGATGGTCACCATGCGCTTCGTGATGTAAACCTGCTCCAGCAGGTGCGTGCAATACGGCTTCGTTACTCATACACTGATTCTTTATTAGTTATTACAACCTTGTTAATACTTGGTTGTTGTTTGTTCTATAATTTGGCGGTAACTTTTGATGCTAGTTCAACAGGCTTAGCAACTAATTT
>JAGOGG010000037.1 GCA_017996795.1 Sediminibacterium sp.
CAGTTTCAGAATAACCTAAAATTTGACAATAGCTTGGGTTGCAGTAAACTATTTTACCTTCATAATCAATGCTAGCAACTCCTTCTCTAAGTGAGGCAACCAGTTTTCTAAATTTACTTTCGCTTTCAGCTAATTTGCTTTCTAATTTTATACTAGTAATTTGCTTTTTGTTCAAAAGATTGGCATAGAAATAAACTAAAATAAAAATTACAGTAGTGAAAATGAAGGTATGTAGTTCTATGCCATATTCTGTAGAGTAGTATCCTTTTTTTTCGCCCCAAAGTCTTAAATATCCTAATAACGGAGGAAAAACAAGCATAAAGAAAGTCACCCTTCGTAAAAGTGAGCTGCCTTCTAAAATAGACGCAAAAAGCTTTGGCATTCCGTAGTTCACATTACTTAAAAATATAGCGGTACTTAGTAGCAAAAATAAAATGGCCGTACTTAACGCGATAGTTGAAATGCCTTCTACCCGATAAGCAGAGTCACGTCCATATAAATAACCTAGGATAGAACTATAAGCAATACCAAAAACAATAATGCAGTGGTTGGGGCCAAATGTGAATTGATTAAGCTTGCATCTACTTTTTGGGTAAATAAAATATGATCCAACCTTAAAAAATCAACAGAAAAATAATAAGCTGCACTGTGAAGTATGCCAATAAGGGTTACAAAGATTCCTAATAAAAATATTAGTGCCGTAGGCTTATTTTCTTCGAAATTAAATAACCAAATACCTGAAACAATAAAAGTAAAGGCAGTGAGTGGATTCATCGAAGTCATCTCACTAGAGAGACTTTTAGGATAGTGATATCAAATTGCCAGCCTATTAAATTTAGGCTTCCAATAAGAATAATGATTAATCCAATAAAGCGAATGTATTTAATACGATTTGCTATAAACATATCTAGGGTATAACAGCGTTAGCAATAAAAATAAGCGGTTAAACATCGTTTATTCATTTGTAAGTATTTTGTTTAGGCGCTTAATGTATAAATTTACTACAATAATTAATCTAATTATTATGATCGCAATACGATAATGGATTTTAAGTGATTTTTTAGGCTAGAATGTCGAGAAAGGGGGCAGGTTGGTAGTAATGATAATACTGTATTTTTGCAAAATGCTACAAGTAACTAAAATATTCAGATTCGAAACAGCCCATGCCATTCATGGTTATAATGGACATTGCAGAAATATTCACGGACATTCATATGTGTTACATGTAACTGTAGGTTCAGATGCGGATGATATGGCATATTTACCCAAACCAGGATTTGTAATCGACTTTAAAGATCTTAAGAAAATAGTCAATAGAATAATAGTTGAGCAATTAGATCATCGACTGATTTTATCTCAGGATTTTTTGGCGGAACATGCTCATGCTGCTGCATCAGAAAATTTAATCATTTGGGAAATGGAACCCACAGCAGAAAATATCTTACTCTACATACGCAATGTATTATTGGCTGAACTTCCGTCTGAAATCAAATTAAGAAAATTGAAGATTTACGAAACAAGCGATTCCTATGCAGAATGGGAGAGCACTGCCAGATAAAACAGGAAATCCATTATTCGGTTTCGTATATTCTACGTACATTCAAATGCTCAAAATTGCAGCATATGAATCGAAAAAATTTTCTTCAAAAAACAGCAATGGCATCTAGTGCTTTTGTGCTGTCTTCTTCTATTTTAATGGCTAAAACGAATGCCAATAAAGTAAAAATTGTGTTGATTGGAACTGGTCTTCGTGGACAAAATCACTTGGATCTTTTATTGCGTAGAGAAGATGTAGACTTAACAGCCATTTGCGATATCAATGATAAAATGCTTTCAACGGCAAAAGCAATGATAGAAAAGGCTGGGAAAAAAATGCCCAAAGTATATACAGGGAATAACCAGGCATGGAAAGAAATGATTGTAAAGGAAAAGCCCGATGGTGTGGTAATTGCAACTCCTTGGGAATTACATAAGGAAATGATCATTGAATCCTTACATGCAGGTATTAAGTATGTTGCTACAGAGGTAATGTTGGGTATTACGTTACAAGATCATTGGGATGTTGTAAAAGCAGCAGAACAAAACAAGGCACAAGTGATGATGCTCGAGAATGTGTGCTATAGAAGAGACGTGATGGCTGCATTAAACATGGTACGTCAAGGTTTGTTTGGTGAAATCATTCATTTGCAGGGTGGATACCAACACGATTTAAGAGAAGTGAAGTTTAATGATGGGGTTCGTCCTTATGGGGGAGGAGTCGAGTTTGGTGAGAAAGGATTTTCTGAAGCTTCTTGGAGAACCACGCACTCTGTGTATAGAGACGGAGATTTATATCCAACCCATGGAATAGGACCTATTGCCCATTACATTAATATTAACCGCGGCAATCGATTTTTATCTTTGTGTTCTTTTTCTTCTAAAGCAAAAGGATTACACGATTATATCGTAAAAAAAGGAGGTGAAAATCATCCAAATGCAAAAGTGAAATTTAAGTTAGGAGATGTAGTAACCACTTCAATTGATTGCAATAACGGGGAAACCATATTATTACAACACGACACCAATTTACCAAGACCTTATTCACTTGGCTTTAGGGTACAAGGATCAGAAGGTATTTGGATGGACTTAAATAAATCTGTTTATATAGAAGGGAAATCACCAAAACCACATCAATGGGAATCTCAAAAAGAATGGTTCGATAAATACGACCATCCATTATGGGTAAGATGGAGCAAAGAAACTGCAGGTGCAGGGCATGGCGGGATGGACTTTTTTGTGATACATGCATTTATAGAGTCTATAAAAAATCAAACCCCCACTCCAATGGATGTATACGATGCGGCAGCTTGGAGCGCAATTACTCCATTGAGTGAACAATCCATCGAATTAGGTAATCAAACTGTTGAATTTCCTGATTTTACTGGTGGTCAATGGATGTATCGGAAACCTGTTTTTGCATTAAATGATCAATATTAATGATTACTGTTCTACAAGCATTTGGATTGTCTACCAATTCAGTGGTAGAGCCAATAACAAGTGGTATCATTAATAGTACCTGGAAGGTAAAATCTGAAAAGGGAAATTATATATTACAAAGAATCAATGATCTTGTTTTTGTAAATCCCGAAGACATTCATGAGAATATTGCAGCAATTGCGCTGTATTTAAAGAAAAATTATCAGCATTATTTATTCCCTGCTCCAATTCTTTCTTTAGAGGGATTAGAGCTGGTACATATTCTTGGGAAAGGGTACTATAGGCTGTTCCCTTTTATAGTAGGAACCCATACTATTAATGTTGTTGAGAATACTAAACAGGCATTTGAAGCGGCAGAACAGTTTGGAAGATTTACCGCTTATTTAGGAGGATTTGATATCACTAAATTAAAAGTAACCATTCCACATTTTCACGATCTAACATTTCGATACAAACAATTTCAGGAATCAATTCAAAATGGGAACGCCGAACGAGTAAAAGAAGAACAATCATTAATTACTCGATTGGTTAAATTAGATTACTTAGTAAAACAATATGGAGTAATTACCCAAAACCCCGCATTCAAGAAAAGGGTTACCCATCATGACACTAAAATAAGTAATGTATTGTTTAATGAGGAAAACAATGCAGTATGTATTATCGATTTAGATACATTAATGCCAGGTTATTTTATTAGTGATGTGGGAGATATGATGAGAACCTATTTATGTCCTGTTTCAGAAAACGAGGAAGATTTGAGTAAGATAGTTGTGAGGCCATCTTTTTATTATGCAATTGTAGAAGGCTATTACAAAGAAATGAAAAATGAATTAACTGCTGAAGAGAAAAACTATTTCTTTTATGCAGCACAGTTTATGATTTATATGCAGGCCATCAGATTTCTGACAGATTATTTTAACGACGATAAATACTATCAGATAGGGTATAAAACGCATAATTTAGTCAGGGCCATAAATCAAACTGTTTTATTTGAAAGGTTGATGGAACATGAAGTTGAATTCAAAAAAGTCAAATTATGATAAGAGCTTCTTTTTTTGTTTTTTTATTTGCGATTGGTATTCAAGTGTCAGGTCAAACTTATCAACCAACAGCTCAAAATTTAGTTGCAAGAAATCAATTTCAAGATAATCGATTTGGGATGTTTATACATTGGGGTGTTTCAAGTATGTTGGGAGCGGGTGAATGGGTGATGCAGAATAGAAACGTCAAAGTGAAAGATTATGCTCTTTTAAAAGAGACATTTTATCCGACTCAGTTTAATGCAGCTGAATGGGTAGGAGCAGCAAAATCAGCTGGTATGAGGTATATCGTTTTTATTACCAGACACCATGATGGTTTTTCTAATTGGGATACCAAGCAGAGTGATTGGAAGATCACCAATACCCCCTACGGAAAAGACGTATTAAAACAGTTGGCTGAAGAATGCAAAAAACAAGGAATACAATTGGGATTATATTATTCTACTTTAGATTGGTTTAGAGAGGATTATCCCTATACAACCGGTAGAACAGGTCAAGGAACTGGAAGAAAGACTGGAGGTAACTATGCCTCTTATTTAAGTTTCATGAAAGCCCAGCTTACAGAGCTTCTAACGAATTATGGAGATATCAAGTCTATTTGGTTTGATGGACATTGGGATCAAACTAATCCGGAAGGTTCAAAGGATAGAAGTTCAAGAATCAATTGGAAATACAATGAAATTTATGAACTAATTCATCAGTTGCAACCTGCTTGTTTAATAGGAAATAATCATCACCTGGATCCATTGCCAGGAGAAGATTTTCAAATGTTTGAAAAGGACCTGCCAGGTCAAAATCATACTGGATTAAGTTTTCAAAAACCTTCCGATCAATTGCCCTTAGAAACCTGTGAAACCATGAACAATTCATGGGGATATAATATAACCGACCATGCGCATAAGTCTGTAAAAGAGTTGGTTCATTATTTAGTGAAAGCAGCATCACTCAATACCAATTTCTTATTGAATGTGGGTCCAATGCCAAATGGTAAAATTCAGTTGGAAAATATCGATTCCCTTCAATTATTAGGGAAATGGATGCAGCAATATGCCCCTACTATTCAAGGAACTAGAGGAAATATCATTCCAACGCAAGAATGGGGAGTGCTTACTGCAAAATCAAAAAACCTATTTGCACATGTACTTAAAAAAGTGAATACCGATTTTATTTTTGTTCCGTATACTGTAGGTAAAGTAAAATCGGCAAAATTATTTTCGAACAATATGAATATAACTTTCAAGCAAGTAAATGAAGGCATATTCATTTACTTAAAAAATATTCAGCAAGACCCTATCAATACCATATTTCAGTTAGAATTGGAATAGTAACTGATTTATATCGTTTCATAATCTTTAGGCTAATAAATGAAAAAGACATTATTCGCATTATCTATATTCTTAGTAAGCAGTTTACATGCGGCACCTTCAATGGAATACTATAAACTTATTGTTTATCATTTTTCTTCTAATGAACAAGAGAAAAAACTGGATAATTTTATTGCTAATCAATTCATTCCAGCTTTGCATTTGAAAGGATTTAAACAGGTTGGTGTATTTAAACCAATCGCCAATGATACTGCGAATGATAAGCAAATCGTACTCTTAATTAACGGGGCAAATCTGAATAGGTTAATTGAACCTATTCAATGGAATATAAAGGAAGGGACTGCATTTAATGAGCCACTATACAAAAGATATGAGCAAATTTTGTTGCGTGCATTCAAGGATATGCCCTTAATGAAAATACCTAACGACGCGTCAAAAAAAGTGGAAAGAATTTATGAGCTAAGGAATTACGAAAGCCCAACAGAAGAAAAGTATTTGAATAAAGTGCATATGTTCAATGAAGGGGGTGAAATTAAACTATTTAATGAACTTCAATTTAATGCGGTATTTTATGCAGATGTGTTATTCGGATCTAAAATGCCTAATTTAATGTATATGACAAGTTTTGACAATATTGATAGTAGAAACGAGCATTGGAAAGCATTTGGAGCTTCCCAAACCTGGAAGGAATTAGTAGCAATGCCCTTTTATCAAAATAATATGTCGGCCTTATATAGTCAGCTTATGCAATCGACCCCTTATTCTGATTATTAATTTTGTTGTACCTTTAGTTTATTGAGAAAAAGAATAGCCATATTATTTTTAAGTATATATCTCTGCTCTACTACAGAAGCACATGAATTACTAAAAATTCCAGTGGTATTTCAACATTTTATTGAACACCAACAAGAAGACCCACAAATTTCAGCCATTGATTTTTTGCAAATCCATTATATGCAAGGAAATGTAAAAGACAAGGATTATGAAAGGGATATGCAACTTCCTTTTAAAACTGCTGGGGAATTTTTTGCATCATCCGCCACTCCGTTTGTTCCTTTGAATGCACAAATTGATATTCAATATCCAGATCAGGACATTCTTATTAATTGGTCTTTGCATCAACCTGCATATATTTTTTCTGCTTATCAGGTAAATATCTGGCAGCCTCCCAAAATGGCATAGTTTAAAGCCTATTAAGAATTAGGGTCTTGCACAAGCGGCAGTCCCAATCAACTTATAATTAATTCAACTAAAATGCTGACAAAAATTATTGAGTTTTCCGTAAGGAATAAACTCATTATTGGGCTATTTGTAATTGCCCTAATAGGTTATGGAGCCTATAACATAACTAAACTTCCCATTGATGCTGTTCCCGATATTACCAATAACCAAGTTCAAGTTATTACGGTAGCGCCTTCCTTTGGTGCAACAGATATAGAGCGTTTGGTAACTTTTCCTATTGAACAGGCTAATAATAATATATCTGGGTTATTAGAAATAAGAAGTTTTTCCAGATTTGGATTGTCGTTGGTTACCATTGTGTTCAATGATGAAACCGATATTTATTGGGCAAGACAACAAGTGGCTGAACGATTGTTACAAGTGCAGTCACAAATTCCTGCTGGTATTGGAACACCTCAATTAGGGCCTGTTTCAACTGGTTTAGGAGAAATTTACCAGTATGTAATCAGACCCGAGAAAGGGTACGAAAATCAATACGATGTTACAGAGCTACGAACCATGCAAGATTGGATTGTACGGAGGCAGTTATTAGGAGTAAAAGGAGTAGCTGAAGTAAGTAGTTTCGGTGGTAAGTTAAAACAGTATTCTGTTGAAGTAGACCCTTCCAAACTATTGAGTTATAATATTACTATTGCAGATGTTTTTACTGCATTAGAAACCAATAACCAAAATACTGGGGGAGCTTATATTGAAAAAGGACCTACGGTTTTATTTATCAGAACAGAGGGGTTATTGTCCAATATTGAAGACATCCAAAATATTGCTATTAAAAAAACAACTGGAGGTACCCCTTTGTTTATAAGGGATGTAGCAGAAGTTAAGATTGGCCATGCCACGCGATATGGTGCCATGACTTATAATGACCAAGGAGAAGTATCGGGAGCCGTAGTGATGATGTTAAAAGGTGCCAATAGCAATGATGTAATTAATCTTGTAAAAGAACGAATAGTTCAAATTCAAAAGTCTTTACCAAAGGGAGTAGTGATTGAACCTTTTTTAGATAGAACTAAAATGGTCAATAATGCCATTGGTACAGTGGAGAAAAATTTATTAGAAGGGGCATTAATTGTGGTATTTGTATTGGTGGTTTTTTTAGGCAATTTAAGAGCAGGATTAATAGTAGCTTCTGTTATTCCGTTGGCAATGTTGTTTGCCATTATCATGATGAACTTATTCGGGGTTAGTGGTAACCTGATGAGTTTAGGCGCACTCGATTTTGGTTTGATTGTAGATGGTGCAGTTATTATAGTAGAAGCGGTGATGCACCAATTAAGCCATAGTAAAAAGTTTAGTGTTGTAAATAGATTAACGCAGGGCCAAATGGATAAGGAAGTGAATCATTCGGCCAGCAAAATGATGAATAGTGCGGTGTTTGGACAAATCATCATTTTAGTAGTGTACTTGCCCATTTTTACTTTACAAGGTATAGAAGGTAAAATGTTTAAGCCAATGGCACAAACGGTAGCATTTGCATTATTAGGGGCATTTATACTTTCCCTCACTTATATCCCAATGATGAGTGCAGTATTTTTGAGTAAAAAAATAGCCCATCAGCCAACATGGTCAGACCGTATTATGGCCAAGTTAGAAGCTAGTTATAAAAAGGCCTTAGAGTATATTTTGCACTTCCCCAAAATGGTATTGGGTTTTGTGATTGGATTATTCATAATTGCTTTAATTATCTTAGGTAGACTGGGCGGAGAATTTATACCTGCATTAGAGGAAGGAGATTTTGCAATAGATACCCGTGTATTAACTGGTAGTAACTTAACAACAACGGTGGAGAGTACCCAAAAAGCTGCATCCCTATTATTAAACAAATATCCAGAGATTGAAAAGATTGTAACTAAAATAGGAAGTGGAGAAGTGCCAACTGATCCAATGCCCATGGAAGCAAGTGATTTGATGGTTATTCTAAAACCAAAAGAGGAATGGACTTCAGCTAAAACTTTTAATGAATTAGCCGATAAAATGGGAGCAACAATGGCTGCTGTTCCAGGAATCACTACAGGGTTCCAGTTTCCTGTTCAAATGAGATTTAACGAATTGATGACAGGTGCAAGACAAGATGTAGTCTGTAAAATTTTTGGAGAAAATTTAGACACTTTGGCCGCATATGCAGCTAGTATAGGTAAAATTGCAGGAACCGTAGATGGTGCAAAAAGTATTTATGTTGAAGCTGTAACGGGGATGCCGCAAATTTTAATTGAATACAATAGAAGTACCATTGCACAATACAATTTAAATGTGCAAGACATCAACAAAGTGGTTAATGCGGCATTTGCAGGACAAAGTAGTGGATTGCTATTTGAAGGAGAGAAGCGATTTGATTTAGTAGTTCGTATTAAAGGTGAAATGAAAAAAGACCTAAAAGACATTCAGCAATTATTGATTCCAACTCCATCAGGTATTCAAGTGCCCCTTTCGCAGTTGGCAACAGTGGAGATTAAAGATGGTCCTAATCAAATACAAAGAGAAGATGCCAAACGTAGAATTGTAATAGGCTTTAATGTAAGGGGTAGGGATGTTGAAACAATTGTAAAAGAGTTGCAGCAAAAAATAGAAAAACAAGTAAAGTTTCCTGTAGGTTATTATATAACTTATGGAGGTGCTTTTGAAAATTTAAATGCAGCAAAAGCCAGACTAATGATTGCAGTTCCAGTTTCATTGCTGCTCATTTTTTTATTACTCTATTTCGCCTTTAATTCAATTAAACATGGATTGCTTATTTATTCTGCAATTCCTTTATCTGCAATAGGGGGGATCTTTTTCTTAGCATTGAGAGATATGCCTTTTAGCATTAGTGCTGGGGTAGGTTTTATTGCTTTATTTGGAGTTGCTGTATTAAATGGAATAGTACTTATTGCCGAATTTAACCGACTTAAAAATGATGGGATGGATAATTTAAGAACAATCGTATTAACAGGTACGAGCTTAAGATTGCGACCTGTATTAATGACCGCTTTTGTGGCATCCTTAGGCTTTCTGCCAATGGCTTTGAGCAATGGAGCTGGTGCCGAGGTTCAACGACCTTTAGCTACTGTGGTGATTGGCGGCTTAATGATTGCTACTTTTCTAACATTATTTGTATTACCTGTTTTATATATGATGTTCGAAAAAGGATTTAATGCCAGCTTGCCCATCAATAAAGGGGTTGCTATTATGTTAGGATGTGTATTGATGGGTTCCATTTCAATAGCACAAACCCATACTTTCCAGCCTATTTCTGTGCAATCTGCGGTTGACTCTGCTTTAAAAAATAATTTGCTGGTGAAAAATGAGCAGTTAAAAATGCAGTATCAACAAATGCTAATTGGGACTGCAGGCAACTTACCAAAGACCGCATTTATTGGTGAGATTGGACAAATCAATAGTATTTATACTGATACTAGATTGGGTATTAGCCAAACCACTGCTTTCCCTACTGTATATAAAAGAGAACGAACCTTATTGGAAGCAGAATTCAAGAATAGTGTGTTGAATATTGCTATTCAAGAAGCCCTATTAAAAAAGCAGGTACAACAAGTGTATTATCATATGGTGTACTTGCAAAAGAAAAAAGAACTCTTGCTTTTTGCAGATAGTTTGTATGCTGCATTTTACCAAAAAGCAGCTTTGAGATTAAAAACAGGGGAGTCTAATATTTTAGAAAAAACAAGTGCAGAAACCTTGTTGGGTCAAATTAAAATACAAATACAGCAGCTTGAGCAAGATGCATCCATAGTGCAATTGCAATTTCAACTCTTATTAAATACACAGCACAATTATATGCCAGAAACAGGCAGAGGCCCTTTATCCCCTGCTTCCTTATTAGACACAGCATTGTTGCGTAATCACCCTATTTTGCAAAGTATGCTACAGCAACAATCTATTGCTTTGGCAAATACCGAAGTAGAAAAAAGTAAGTTATTGCCCGATTTATCTTTAGGTATTTTGAATGGAAGTATCAGAGGGGTAGGTGCCGACAATATTTTTTATAGTGGTAAAAGATTTAATTCGGTTCAAGTAGGCATGGGAATTCCTTTGTTCACAAAGGCACAGAAAGCTCGAATTAATAGTGCAGTATTGTCCGAAAAAATGGCTGAGTCAAAATTCCAGCAAGTAAAGCAGCAGTTAACTACTGAATACCAAACGGCTATTGCCCAGTATGCTAAATATTTAGCAACAGTTCAATACTTAGAGAAAACCGGATTAAAAAATGCACAAGTGATAACAGAAACAGCAAACAAACAATTATCTGCTGGATTAATCAATTATTTAGAGTGGGTACAATTAATTAATCAGGCAACCAGTGTGAGAAATGATTACACAGAAGCTGTTAGAAATTTAAACGAATCAATCATACAATTAACCTATTATATTCAACAATAAGAATTATGAAAACCTATTTATATATATTATTTAGCGGCTTATTTTTATTAGCCTGTTCTAATAAGAATCAGTCAGAAACAGCCGTTGCAGAAACTTCTGTTGCAGATACATTGGTATTAACGAATGAGCAATTTAAAAATGCAACCTTAGAAGTAGGACAGATGCTAGAAGTAGAAATGGCTTCACTAATGAAAGTGAATGGGAAAGTAGATGTACCTCCGCAGAATATGGTTTCTATAAGTGTTCCTTTAGGGGGATATTTAAAAACAAGTAAGTTATTGCCTGGTATGCATGTGAACAAAGGAGAAATAGTGGCTGTGATGGAAGACCAACAATACATTCAATTGCAACAAGACTTCTTAATGGCCAAAGTAAAACAGCTGATGTTAGAAAAAGAATTTGCTAGACAAAAAGAATTAAATGCAAGCCAAGCAACCAGTGATAAAATGTTGCAACAAACTGAGTCTGATTATAAAACACAGAAAATTTTAGTTTCTGCTTTAGCACAAAAATTGCAACTCGCAGGTATAAATCCAAATACCTTAACCGAGAATAATATCAGTAAGAGTGTTAATATTTATTCCCCAATTGATGGCTATGTAACAAAAGTGAATGTGAATATTGGAAAATATATTTCTCCAACAGAAATCATGTTCGAATTAGTAAATCCCACAGATATTCATTTAGCATTGAAAATATTTGAGAAAGATGTATCCAAACTATTCATTGGGCAACCGCTTATTGCTTACACCAATAATAATCCAGATAAAAAGTACGATTGTGAGGTTTTACTCATTGGCAAAGACTTAAATGCGGAAGGCTATACCGATGTTCATTGTCATTTTGAAACCTATGATAAAGTATTGATACCGGGCACTTATATGAATGCTCAAATTAAAGTAAAGAATCGTAAGGCAATTACCTTGCCTGCCGATGCAGTGGTAAGATTTGAAGGGAAACACTTTGTATTTAAAGAAGTAGCCAAGCAAAAATTTGTTTTAGAAGAAGTAAATATTGGGGATACAGAGAATGGCGTAACGGAGATATTATTGAACGAAAAGGTACCTGCTAATTATGTAACTAAAGGCGCATACACTTTGTTAATGATGCTCAAGAATGAGGCAGAGTAATTAACTTGCGAATAATTAGCCAACATTATGTTTTATAGTAAAGGTATATTTAAAGGGATTTTAATTGCGTTGCTATTGGTTTTTACTACTGATGCGAAGTCGCAAAGTTTAGACCAGTTGGTGAAGCGTGCTTTAGAACGAATGGCATCTAAAAACTATCAAGGTGCTATAGAAGATTTTACCCTAGCGCTAGAAGAAACCCCTGATGATGTTAATTTGTTTTTGAACCGATCTATCGCTAAGCGTGAATTAAAAAACTATGCTGGGGCAATAGAAGATATTGGCTTTGCTTTAGAAGTTACCCCTGCTGATCCTAATTTGTTTTTTAGCAGGGCATTTATTAAAGGGCTTTCTGGTGATGCAGCAGGAGCAATAGAAGACTACAATAAAGCCATCAAAATAGGACCCGCTAATGCAAATATGTATTTCAATAGGGGAATTGAAAAAGAAAACCTCAACAATTTGCAAGCAGCCATTCTTGATTATGATAAGGCTTTACAGCTTAATCCTAAATATGGCGATGTGTATTTTAACCGAGGGGTAATCAAAGCAAAACTCAATAATCATAAAGCTGCATTATTAGATTTTAATAAAGCCATTCAAATAGAAGCAGCTGCCGATTTTTATTTTAGTAGGGCTATTTCTAAAGTGGCTTTGAATGACCACAAGGGTGCATTAGAAGACTATAATAATGTGATTGCGCAAGACTCTAGTGTAGAAAATGCTTTTTTTAACAGGGCACTTTGTAAAATGAAATTAAATGATTTTGCAGGCGCTTTGCCCGATTTAGATCTTGCTTTAGAAGACAATCAATCTAGTGCAGATATCTATTTTAATAGAGGGGTAGCACTACGAAGCTTGCAACAGTTTAAAGAAGCAAAAGAAGATTTTGATAGGGCCATCGTATTGAATCCTAAGAATACAGACTTATTTGTAAACAGAGGACTCATTCATTTAGAATTGGCTGATACTGCTGCTGCAATTGACGATTTTTCTAGTGCAATAGAGTTGAATAAGAAAAATGTGGGTGCTTATTTTAATAGAGGTATTCAATATGAAAAGTCGGGCGATTTTGAAGCAGCTTTAGAAGACTACAATAGTGCCTTAAAATTAGATCCACAGTATGGAGATATTTATTTTAACCGAGGAGTGGTTAAAGCTGCATTGGGAGATAAAAAAGGAGCATTGGCCGATTACAATATTTGTATTCGATTAAAACCCAAAAATGCAGGGGCTTGGTACAATCGCGGTTTGTCTAAATATGCAGCAAAAGATTATTTAGGAGCTATTGCCGATTACAATAAAGTAATTCAATTGGATCCTGAAATGCCAAATATCTTTTTTAATAGAGGAATTGCAAAAGGACAATTAAAGCAATATGCAGCCGCATTAGCCGATTACGACAAAGCCATTGAGCAAGATTCTGGTAATGGAGATATCTATCTGAACAGAGGAATTGTAAAAGTCATACTAAAGCAAGCTGCTGGCGGATGTGCCGATCTACAAAAAGCCGCTGCACTAGGCAATGTAACCGCTGTTCTAGAAATGGAGAAGTCTTGTAAGTAATACCGT
>JAGOGG010000215.1 GCA_017996795.1 Sediminibacterium sp.
GGTTTAGGTAAGTCTGTTGCACTCATTACAGATGGTCGTTTTAGTGGAGGAACCCACGGATTTGTAGTGGGTCATATCACCCCAGAAGCAGTAAATGGGGGTTTAATTGGATTAGTACAAGACAATGATATCATTGAATTGAATGTGGCTACTAAAAAAATGACTTTGAAAGTTTCTGATGAAATCATTGCTGCACGTAAGGCTCAATGGGTTAAACCTGCTTTAAATGCAACCAAAGGCGTTTTGTTTAAATATGCTAAATCTGTTAAAGATGCTTCTGAAGGTTGTGTAACCGATGAAGCGTAAATATATTTTGTATGAGTGCAATTGTAAAAGAGATATCTGGATCGCAAGCAGTACTTGAAGCTTGTATTGCAGAAGGAGTAGACACGATATTTGGTTATCCGGGTGGTGCTATCATGCCCATTTATGATGCTTTGTACGATTATAATGATCGTTTAAAGCATGTACTAGTAAGACATGAGCAAGGGGGAATTCATGCAGGTCAAGGTTATGCAAGAAGTAGTGGCAAAGTAGGTGTAGTATTTGCTACCAGTGGCCCTGGGGCAACTAATTTGGTTACTGGTTTAGCAGATGCAATGATAGATAGTACTCCTTTGGTTTGTATTACCGGACAAGTATTTGCTCATTTATTGGGAACAGATGCTTTTCAAGAAACTGATGTGATTAATATTACGACTCCTGTTACTAAATGGAATTATCAAATAACGGATGCTACCGAAATTCCACATATATTATCAAAAGCCTTTTATATAGCTGGTTCTGGAAGACCTGGTCCGGTGTTGATTGATATTAGTAAGAATGCACAAATTCAAAAATTTAACTACGAAGGATATACCAAGTGCAATCATATTAGAAGCTATAGACCAAAGCCCATTGTTCGAAAAGAATATATTGAAGCTGCTGCTCAATTAATTAATGATGCTAAAAAACCGTTCGTAATTTTTGGGCAAGGTGTTATACTTGGAAGGGCAGAAAAAGAATTTAAAGCATTTATTGAAAAAGGTGGATTGCCTGCTGCATGGACTATTTTAGGGCTAAGTGCATTGCCTACTGATCATCCACAAAACGTGGGTATGCTAGGAATGCACGGCAATTATGGTCCGAATGTTTTAACGAATGAATGCGATGTGCTAATTGCTGTTGGAATGCGTTTTGATGATCGGGTAACTGGTCGATTAGATAAATATGCTAAGCAAGCAAAAATTGTTCATTTAGATATTGATCCTGCTGAAATTAATAAGAATGTAACCGCAACAGTTCCTGTTTGGGGAGATTGTAAGGAAACACTGCCTTTGCTTACACAGCTGATTCAAGAAAAGCAACACAAAGAATGGCTGGCTTTGTTTAATCAATATACCAAAGACGAACACGATGCAGTCATTAACGCAGAATTGAATCCTACCAAAGGGGAGTTGACCATGGGAGAAGTGATTCATTTATTAAATGAATTAACTGGTGGAAATGCAATTGTTGTAACGGATGTAGGGCAGCACCAAATGGTAGCATGTAGGTATGCAAAGTTTAATGAAACAAAAAGCAATATTACTTCCGGTGGATTAGGCACCATGGGTTTTGCTTTGCCGGCTGCTATTGGGGCAAAGTTTGGCGCACTTGATAGAACTGTTGTTGCAGTAATTGGTGATGGTGGCTTTCAAATGACTTTACAGGAGATGGGTACTATTATGCAAACCGGATTGAATGTAAAAATCTTGATTTTAAATAATCGCTTTTTAGGAATGGTTCGTCAATGGCAAGAATTATTTAATGATAGAAGATACTCTTTTGTTGATATACAAAGTCCTGATTTTGTTCAGTTGGCAAAAGCATATGGCATTCACGGGGCAAGTGTAGATGACAGAGAATTGCTAAAAAATGCTTTACAAACCATGTTGGATCATGAGGGGTCTTATTTATTGGAAGTGATGGTGGGAAAAGAAAACAATGTATTCCCAATGGTACCTCAAGGTTGTAGTGTTTCTGAAATCAGGTTAAAATAATTGCTATGAAAAAAGAATATACCATTACTGTTTATACGGAGAACCAAATTGGGTTACTCAACCGTATTGCGATTATTTTTTCTAGAAGAAAAATAAATATAGACAGTTTGAATGTTTCTCCTTCTGAAGTAGAATCTATTCATCGCTTTACCATTGTTATTAATGAAACAGTAGAAGTAGTAAGAAAACTCTGCTTGCAAATTGAAAAACAAGTGGAAGTGCTGAAAGCTTATTATAATACCAATGATGAAATCATTTGGCAAGAAATGGCTTTATACAAAGTACCTACTGATGCCGTAGCTGAAAAACTACAAGTAGAACGTTTATTAAGAGAATATGGTGCTAGGGCTGTAGTGATTAGAAAGGACTATACCATTTTTGAAACGACTGGCCATAGAGAAGAAACCGATCGATTGATTCAGTTTTTAGAACCTTATGGACTAATTGAATTTGTTAGAACTGCTAGAATTGCTATTATCAAAGCCAGTAGTGGATTTCATGATAAGATTCGTGAATTTGAAGCAGTTGAACCAGCTGAAGAACTCATTGAAAACGAGTTTCTAGATAAGGGTCAGGCTGTTTTTACTATGTAATTTAAATTTTTAAAAAATATCAAATAAAACAATATGGCAAACTATTTCAATTCTCTACCGCTACGTGAGCAACTCAATCAATTAGGCGTTTGCGAATTCATGGACCAATCTGCTTTTACAGATGGGATCAATGCATTGGTTGGAAAAAAACTAGTCATTATCGGATGTGGTGCACAAGGGTTGAATCAGGGATTGAATATGCGTGATTCAGGTTTAGACATTGCTTATGCTTTACGTAAAGAAGCTATTGAACAGAAAAGAGCTTCTTATGTAAATGCTACTGAAAATAATTTTACGGTTGGAACTTATGAGGAATTAATTCCCGAAGCAGATGTGGTAATCAACCTAACTCCAGATAAACAACATAGTGCTGTTATTAATGCAGTAATGCCTTTGATGAAAAAAGGTGCAACCCTTTCCTATTCACACGGATTCAATATTGTAGAAGAAGGCATGCAAATCAGAAAAGATATTACGGTAATTATGGTTGCCCCAAAATGTCCTGGAACGGAAGTACGTGAAGAGTATAAAAGAGGATTTGGGGTGCCTACTTTAATTGCGGTTCATCCAGAAAATGATCCGGAAGGCAAAGGTTGGGATTATGCTAAAGCATATTGTGTAGGAACTGGAGGACATAAAGCAGGCGTATTAAAATCTTCTTTTGTTGCCGAAGTGAAGTCAGACTTAATGGGTGAGCAAACCATTCTTTGTGGTTTGCTTCAAACAGGTTCTATTTTATCATTCAATAAAATGATTGAAAAAGGAATTAATGCAGGGTATGCCGCTAAATTAATTCAATATGGATGGGAAGTTATTACCGAAGCGCTTAAACAAGGTGGTATTACTGCTATGATGGATCGATTATCTAATCCTGCAAAATTGAAAGCCTTTGAACTATCAGAAGAGTTGAAACATATTATGCGCCCTTTGTTTCAAAAACACCAAGATGATATCATGAGTGGAGCTTTTTCTTCGGGCATGATGGAAGATTGGGCCAATGGAGATAAAAAATTATTGACTTGGAGAGAAGCAACTGGTG
>JAGOGG010000002.1 GCA_017996795.1 Sediminibacterium sp.
TGGGCATGCCCATTTTAGAAGCCATTAAATGTGCAACAGTGAATGCTGCAGATTTATTAGGCGACGACAGCATTGGAAGTATTGAAAAAGGTAAAATGGCCGATATCATTGCAGTAGAAGGCAATCCACAGCAAGATGTGAGCAGCATGGGCAGGGTACAATTTGTAATGAAAGGTGGTAAAGTATTTAAGCAGTAAACATTACCCCTTCCATTTTTTTAATTGTTGCAATACTGCTCTAAGGTCCTTTGGCAATGGTGCTTCTAATTGATAGGCAATTTCGTTGTAAGTAAAATTTAGTTGAAAAGAATGTAAAGCCAGTCTTGCCAAAATAGGCTTTTCTTCTTCTGCTACTTTTGCCAACTTAAAATTCTTTTTAATCGTAGAGAGCAAAATAGGTTTAGCGTCTCCATATATTTCATCGCATACAATGCTATGACCTATATGCTGCATATGCACCCTGATTTGGTGTGTTCTGCCTGTATGAATTTGAAAACGCACCCAAGAAAATAATCTAAACTGCTCCACCACATCATAATCAGTTAAAGAGGGTTTGCCCTTTACATGGGTCATCATTTTAGTGGTTTTCCCGGGATGTTCCATGATGGCAGCATCTATGCTACCATTGGTGTTCATCATTTGTCCGTTCACTAATCCCAAGTAAAATTTTTCCATTTCCCTACTTTCAAAAAGTAAGGAGAGGGCTTTATGCGATTCTTCGTGTTTAGCAAAAATGATGATGCCACTGGTATCTCTATCTAAACGGTGAACGGTATAAATATTTCCGTAACGCTGTTTTAATAAGTCTTTTAACGACTTTTCTACGCCCATTCTATCTGGAATACTGAGTAGTCCGGATGGTTTATTGACTGCAACAAAATCTGCTGTTTCTACTATGATTTCAATACTCATGCGTTGGCTTCTGACTTGTTTTTTCTAAGGAAAGATTTGTTCATGAATTTTAACAAACGCACTTCTTTGTCGTTTAAAAAACGCCACTTGCTTCTCTCTACATTTTTCTTAGTAAGGTTGGCAAACATGACCCGATCTAATGCTTTTACATCATATCCTAAATGTTCAAAAATTCTACGAACAATTCTATTTCTACCGCTGTGAATTTCTATTCCTACCACATTCTTACTCTTGCTATCCGCATAACCCACTGAGTCTGCTGCAACAAAGCCATCTTCTAATGTAATACCACTCACAATAGAATCTAAGTCTTTTTTAGTAACGGGTTTATCTAAAGTAACTTCATAAATCTTCTTCACTTCAAAAGAAGGATGGGTAAGCTTTTGCGCTAATTCTCCATCATTGGTTAACAACAATACCCCTGTGGTATTTCTATCCAATCTTCCAACAGGATATACTCTTTCTGGTGTGGCACCTTTAATTAAATCAAGCACTGTTTTTCTTCCTTGTGGATCGCTTGCAGTGGTTAAATAATCTTTGGGTTTATTCAATAAAATATAAACTGAATTGCGCTGTAAAAAAATAGGTTTCCCTTTCACTAAAATTTTATCTGCCTGAGAAACTTTGTAACCCGGTTCAAAAATTTTATCTCCATTCACGGATACTTTTCCTTCTTTCACTAATTCTGCTGCTTCTCTTCTTCCACAAACACCTGAATGTGCCACATATTTATTAAGGGGGATTAAAGACTCTCGGGTAGTAGCCTCTTTTTTATCGGCATCCATTGGATTGCCGGGGTAAGTTGCCTTAACTGGTTTGCCCGCCTTATTGGATTGGCTGCCGCCTTTTTCGTTTTTGAACGCTTTATATGAGCCTGCTGCTGGTTTTTCTGAGCCAGCTGACGTTGTTCTTCCAGCACCTGCTGCTGGTCTGCCCGGTCCTTTTGCCGCGGTTACTGGTCTTCCTGCTTTTGGCGGCGCCGTAACTTTCTTTGGATCTATGTATTCTTCTCCACGAGCTTTGGCTTTTTTTCTTGCCCTCATTTCTTCGCCCGCAGCTCTTGCATCTGCTTTATTCTTTCTTTTTTCTTGGCGATAAGCTTCTTTAATGGCAGCCCCTTTTTTCTTTTCGGCAAATTTGCTGAAGTTGTCTGTACGTTTTTGCATGATGTTGATTTGCTGTTTTACAACAGGATTTAAAATGAACGATTATTTGATTAGCCTTTATTGGCCAATTGTCCGCAAGCTGCATCTATATCTTTTCCCCTGCTTCTTCTCAGTCTTGCGTTGACTTTGTTGGCAGCAAGAATATCCATAAATGTTTGGGTATCTTCCTCGTCTGGTTTAGTAAATTTGAATGCATCAATGCTATTGTATTCAATAATATTGATTAAGTCTGCTGGAATTTGTCTAAATACCTTCGTTAACTCTTCTGCATCTTTTGCAGAGTCATTCAAGTTTTTGAATAAAATATATTCAAGGGTAATTTCATTACCCGTTTTCTTATAAAAATAATTTAATGCTTCTGTTAAAACCTTGATATTATTGGTTTCATTGATTGGCATTATCTGATTTCGTTTAGCATCATTAGGCGCGTGCAAAGACAAAGCCAATTTAAATTTCACTTGGTCGTCGCCCAACATCCTAATTTGTTTGGCAACCCCTGCAGTAGAAACGGTAATTCTTCTAGGACTCATGAACATTCCATCTTTTGCTGAAATTCGTTCGATGGCTTTCAATACGTTATTGTAATTCAAGAGTGGTTCACCCATTCCCATGAATACGATATTGGTTAATTTTTTTTCAAAAACCTGTTCACTTTGTTGATTAATTAAAACAACTTGGTCTACAATTTCATCGTATGTTAAATTTCTCTTTCGCTCCATGTAACCAGTTGCACAAAATTTGCAACTTAAACTACAGCCTATTTGAGAAGACACACAAGCTGTTTTTCGATCATCTGTTGGAATTAATACCCCTTCTACTAAATGGTTGTCAAATGTTTTAAATCTGCTTTTGACAGTTCCATCATTGCTGTATTGGGTAGCATCTACACGCAAAGCCGGCAGGGAAAAATCGGCTGCCATTTTAGTCCGCAGTTCTTTGCTAAGATTACTCATATCTTCAAAACTGTGGGCATGCTTTTGCCATATCCATTCCTGCACCTGTTTGATCCTAAATTTCTTTTCGCCAATGCTTTCAAAATAAGTCTCCAGATCTTGTTGGCTTTGGTGGCGAATATTGGGTAAAGAGGCACTCATTCTGCAAAGATAACTTATATCTTGCAGCCTCAACCATCCTATATGAGTAAAGCTTGCTATATCATAGACGCAGTACGTACGCCAATTGGGCGTTTTGGGGGAAAATTGAGTTCGGTTAGACCAGATGATTTATTGGCTACTGTTATTCGGGCCTTGGTAGAACGCCATCCCAGTATAGATCTTACGGCCATTGAAGATGTAATTGCAGGTGCGGCTAATCAAGCGGGCGAAGACAATCGAAATGTAGCCAGAATGGCGGCTTTATTGGCTGGATTGCCTACTACAGTTGCTGGGAGTACCGTAAATCGGCTTTGTGCAAGTGGTTTACAAGCCATTATGGATGCAGCAAGAGCCATTCAGTGCGGGGAAGGATTATTATATATTGCCGGTGGTGTAGAGAGCATGACTAGGGCTCCATTTGTAACTGCAAAGGCCAATTCGGCATGGAGTAGAAAAGTGGAAACCTACGATTCTAGTTTTGGTTGGCGTTTTATTAATCCAAAATTGTCTGCCATGTACCATCCTTATACAATGGGGGAAACCGCAGAAAATGTGGCAAAAACTTGGGGTATCAGTAGAGAAGCGCAAGATGCATTTGCTTTTAATTCTCAAGAAAAATATTTTACTGCAGAAGCTGCTGGGTTATGGAACGATGAATTGGTGGCTGTTGAAATGCTAGAAGATCGTATGGTCAGCTGGTTTAATAAAGATGAGCATCCTCGTAAAACCAGTTTAGAAAAACTGGCTACCCTGAAGCCTGCTTTCATTAAAGAAGGAACCGTAACGGCAGGCAATGCATCGGGTATTAATGATGGAGCAGCTGCTGTGTTATTAGCGAGTGAAGAAGCGGTTAAATTATTTAATCTTCAACCCATCGCAAGAATCAGTAGTATGGCCGTTGCTGGTGTAGATCCTGCTATCATGGGTATTGGCCCTGTTCCTGCTTCGCAGAAAGCATTGAAAAGAGCAGGATTAACTGTTGATCAATTGGGTTTGGTTGAATTAAATGAAGCTTTTGCATCTCAAAGCATTGCTTGTATAAAAGATTTGAAGCTAGATGAATCCATCGTGAACGTAAACGGCGGTGCTATTGCTTTGGGGCATCCATTGGGCTGTTCGGGTGCACGTATTTCGGCAACTTTGCTCCACCAAATGCATAGAACCCAAACCAAGTATGGGCTAGCTACCATGTGTGTGGGGGTTGGCCAAGGGGCTGCCATTGTTTATGAAGGCCTTTAATTAAGATTAAATATGATAAAAGGTTTCTCTCATTATTACTGAAATGCTTAATTTGTAGTTCTTAAAAAGTTATTGAAAAATGAAAAAGATTCTATTATTCGCTTTTATGTTAGTTGGTTTTGTGAGTGTTTCTACTGCGCAAACTGCTCCAACGGATACCACTGTAAACCAATTGGTGGGTAAATATAAATTTGCAGAAGGAAGTCCTGTTGCAGAAGTAACAGTGGTTTTAGAAAACGGTGTTTTAATGATGAACTCTCAAGCAGGTTCTTCCACCTTAGAAAAATCTGCAGAAGATGTGTATGTAATTACTCAATTTCAGGGTACTGCCAAGTTTACGCGCGATGAAAACAAAAAAGTAACTGGGGTTACTATTATGGCCATGGGCTATGAGTTAGTTGGTACCAAAGAACCAAGTTCAACTTTAAGTTTGGTAGCTAAAAAAGCTGTGTTACTAACTCCTGTTGTAAAATAGTTTTTTGTTCTCCGGTTACAATATTTTTGATAATGCAAGTTCCTTCTGTTAATTCGGTGCTACCGATAATCACAACATAAGGAACTTGTTTTTTTTCTGCATATTTGAACTGCTTATCAAATTTACTTTGCTCGTGATACAGTTCTGCAGCAATACCTCTTTCGCGTAAATCTTGCATTAAATGAAAAGCTGTTTGATGCTCTTCAATGCCTAAATTAAAAAATAAAACGCGAGTGCTTTTTTGTACTGCTTCTGGAAATAACTGCAGCTCTTCTAATACATCATAAATTCTATCAACCCCAAAACTAATTCCTACTCCAGGCACGTTAGGTACACCAAATAAGCCGGTTAAATCATCGTAGCGCCCGCCTCCACCAATGCTTCCCATTTGTGCGCCAATGGCTTTAATTTCAAATATTACACCCGTGTAATAATTCAATCCTCTTGCCAATGTAAAATCAACTACTATTTTGGATTGATATTTATTAGAGTGGTAAGCAAGAATATATTCCAACTCTTCAATGCCTTTTATAGCGGTTGGATTGTTGCCCATTAACTGTTTTAGTTGCGCTATTTTTTCTTCATTGGCTCCATCAATTGATAGGTATTTTTCAATGATCAAAATTTGATCTTGAGTAATACCTCTTTGCGATAATTCTTCTTTTACTTTTTCAATTCCTATTTTATCTAGTTTATCAATTGCAACAGTGATGGGTACCATTATTTCTTGACCGCCGCATAATTCGGCCAATCCAGCCAATATTTTTCTGCTATTGATTCTAATTTCTACGGGCAATTGCAATCGTTCGAAAACAGTGGCATAAATAGCTGTTAGTTCTACTTCATTCAACAAACTATTGCTTCCAACAACGTCTGCATCACACTGATAAAACTCTCTATACCTTCCCTTTTGCGGTCTGTCTGCTCTCCATACTGGTTGAATTTGATAACGCTTAAATGGCATAGTTAACTGTCCATAATTCATTGCTACATAGCGGGCAAATGGAATGGTTAAATCGTATCGTAGCGCTCGCTCTGTAATCCCCTTGTTATTTTTGCCTTCCAAAATTTTATTAAAATCTGCAACGATTTGTTCTTGTTTTGCAGGGTTGTCTAAACCATTATTGAGAATTTTGAATATCAGTTTGTCGCCCTCTTCGCCATACTTTCCCATTAAAGTATCCAAGTTTTCCATAGCCGGTGTTTCTAAAGGCTGGAAGCCATACAATTCAAAAACGGTTCGGATGGTTTGAAAAATATAGTTCCTCTTTTGAACAGTGGCTGCGTTAAAATCCCTTGTTCCTTGTGGTATGCCTGCTTTATTGCTCATATGGCGGCAAATTTAACGTTTGTGGTTTAATTATCCTTTTTAAGGCTTTTTCAGTTCATATGGGAACTAATTAATAACTAACGTCCATTAGTTTAAAACTGTTTTTATGTAAAGTTTTTATGGATTTTTAATTTTCGTGCATCTCACGTAAAATATTTACTAAATTGCCCATCCCGTAAAGTGATTGTATGGAAAATACTTTTAGAGAAAGGAACCAAAAACGGTACAGTATATTCAGAAGGATCTATGATATTTCGATGTCGCTGTTGTTTTTGGGTGTTGGTTTGGCTGTATTTTTTATAGAAAAATTTGGGATGGATCTGGTGTTTACGGCAGAACCGGTTTATCGAAATTTTTTCGGTAGTATTTGTATGTTGTATGGCGCTTTCAGATTGTACAGAGGTATTAAGCAAGATTATTAATTATGAGGAAGTACAGTTTGTTTGTGTGTATGCTGGGTGTTTTGCTCTTTGTTTCTTGTGATTCAAAAGAATCAAAAAATGCTATTCAAGACAATACGGAAGAAGGTACTATACGCATTAGTGTAGACGAAAGCTTTAAGCCTGTAATTGAAGAGCAGCTTAAGGTTCATCAATCCTCTTTTCCAAAAGCCAATATCATTGCATCTTATAAATCTGAAGCAGATTGCTTTCGTGATTTGCAAAATGATAGTACCAGAATGATCATTGTGGCTAGGGGCTTAGACGAAAAAGAAGAGGCGTTTTACCAATCCAATTTGTCTTATCATCCGCAGTATGCAGAACTAGCATATGATGCGGTTGCATTGATTGTAAACAACAATGCAGCTGATAGTATTTTTACTTTTCAGGATGTAAAAGATATATTGAGTGGGAAGCATAAAATTACTGCTGTAATGGATGGAAAGTCTGCTACCAGTACTGTTCGATATTTAAAAGACAGCGTATTGAAAGGCGGAAATTTTGGTGACAATGTGGTTGCAGCCAATAGCAGTAAAGAAGTAATAGAGATAGTTACTTCAAGAACAGATGTGATTGGGTTTGTTGGGATGAGTTGGATAGGAGATACCTACGACGAAGAACAACAAGCATATTTGAAAAAAATTAGATTGGCTAGGGTAGAATGCACTGCGTGCTTAGAAAAAGGCATTTTTGCAAAACCTTCTCAATCAACCATAACATACGGTCAGTACCCTTTGGCACGACCTTTGTTTTATGTGTTAAAAGAGAATCATGCTGGTTTAGGAACTGGGTTCATGAATTTCATGAGCTTAGAAAGAGGACAATTAATATTTAGAAGATCTTTTTTAGCTCCGGCTAAAATGGCTTTTCATAAAAGACAGGGTAGTATAAAATCGGAATAACAAAACAACTATAAAAAAGAGAGAACATGAAGAAGTCTGTTGCTTTGATGTTTGCAGCTGTATTTGCTGTACAGTGCTTAACGGCCCAAGTAGCCGAAGGCATTAAGCTGTTGCATTATGAAAAAAACAAAAGTGCAAAAGAAGTACTGCAAAAAAACTATGATGCCAATTCTAAAGACCCTCAAGCCATTTATTGGTTAGGTCAGGCATTTCTAGCCGGCAACGGTATAGAAGTGTCTAAAGAAGATGTGGCTGCTGCAAAAGCATTATACCAAAAAGGTTTACAAGAATTGGGCAGTGATGCTTGGTTGTTGGTAGGTATGGGTCATGTTGAGTTGAGAGAAGGTGGAGACCTTAATTCAGCCAAACAAAAATTTGAGCAGGCCATTACTGCCACTACCGAAACAAAAGGCAAAAACAAAGGAAAGCCGAATGCTGGAATCCTTACTGCAATTGGTCGTGCCAATGCAGATGGAGACAGTAAAATGGGTGATCCCGTTTATGGAATTGATAAATTAAAGCAAGCAGGTACGCTTGATTTAACCAATCCTGATATTTTTATCTACATGGGTATTAGCTACCAAAAAATGGGTGGTGAAAATGGTGGTGAAGCGGTTAAGGCTTACACTGAAGCCATTGCACGCGATCCTAAAAGTGCATTAGCCATGTTTAGAATTGGTAAAATTTATCAAAGCCAAAACAACGTAGAATTGTTTGAGCAATTTTTTGATAATGCAAAAACAGCCGACGCTGCGTTTCCTCCAGTGTACTATGCATTGTACCAGTATTATTCTGAGAAAGATGTAACCAGAGCAAAGGGTTATTTAGATCAGTATGTGCAAAGTGCAGACAAAGATTCAAGAAATGAGTTGTACCAAGCCGACTATTTATTCCGTGCGGGTAAATATGATGAGTCTTTGGCGAAAGCAAAAGAATTAGACGCTGCTGTTGGTTTAAAAGCTGTTCCAAGATTAGGGGTAGTATATGCTTACAACTATTTAAGAAAAGGTGACTCGCTCACTTCTAAAAAATACATTGAAGAATTTTTAGCTTCTGCACCTGCAACTGAAATTCAGGCATCAGATTATAAATTAGGTGTTGAAGTGTTAACCAAATTCCCTGGAAACGAAGCGGTAGCATCTAGCTATATTGAAAAAGCATTACTAGCGGATACCGTGAAAGCAAATAGAGTTGCCTTCATTAATGCTGCAGCAGATATGTTTGGTAAAGCCAAATCATACAACGCACAATTGAATTGGATGAAAAAAGGCATGGAGTTAAAAGGTGATTTAACAGAGTTTGATCATTACAAACTAACTTCTTCTGCTTTTGCTGCTAAAGCTTTTGATCAAGTAATTGAATTTGCTAAACCTTATATGGCTGCTTATCCTGATAAGCCACACCCTTACAGTTTCTTTAAAAGAGCAACTATGGCCAATGGTACAGATACTGCAGTAATTATCAGCAACCTAAACTATTTAGATTCGGTTTATGCCAAAGTGGACCTTGAAAAGCATAGAAAAGCCATTTTCTTAGACGAATACTTTAAGATTAACTACTATGTAAATCTGTTTAATGAAATTAAGAAAAGACCAGACTTTAAAATAACCACCAAGGGGGATCGATCTCCTTCTGTAGACGAATTTTTAGCTACTTGTCAAAAAGCTATTGAAGTAGCCGACAAGATGCTGGCTTTATATCCTACTGCAGGTGAAGAAAACAACAAATTTGCACAAGATGTTAAAGCGACCATCCAGAAAAACATCGATTATTACTCAAATCCTGGCGCAAAAGGAAATGCTTCTGGTGCTAAAACCGGTAGCTAAGCCCTTGCCTGAAAATTAACTTAAAGAAAAAGCTCCTCAAATTGAGGAGTTTTTCTTTTATATCTATTACTAGCGTATTTTTGCGGACTTAAACAGAGCTATGGGTATTATATACACTTTGTTAGACGCTAGCGCTTCCAATTCGGCATCCAATTATTTGCCAATTGCTATTCAATTAATTTTTGCAGGAGGTTTTGTGGCAACCATGATTGGAATTTCTTCATGGGTAGGCCCGAAGCGTAAAACTGCTGATAAATTAGAAAATTTCACCAGTGGTATTGAATCGCATGGTAATGCCCGCCAACCCATGGCAATCAAGTATTTTCTGGTGGCCATTTTGTTTGTTTTATTTGATGTGGAAGTCATTTTCTTTTACCCCTATGCTGTGAATTTTCGTGAGCTTGGATGGAATGGATTCCTTGCTGTAGTGATGTTTGTAGGGTTTTTCTTGATTGGGTTCACCTATATCATCAAAAAAGGTGCTTTAAAGTGGGAAGATTAATCCGAACTAAAACATTCGGAAACTGTTTGGTAGTAAAATAGGTCTTAAAATTTTAATATAAAGGAATATGTCACGTCCGGTAAGATATAATATTCATCCAATTGAAGCCAATATTGCTGACTCGGTTACGTATGTAGATGCCCCAGAAGGCTATGGCGGAGACGGTTTTTTTACTACTAAATTGAGTGATGTAGTGGGTTTGGCTCGAAAAAACTCTTTATGGCCAATGCCATACGCTACTTCATGCTGCGGTATTGAATTCATGGCAACAGCTGCATCTCATTATGACTTGTCTCGTTTTGGTGCAGAGCGTATGAGTCACTCTCCTCGTCAATGTGATTTATTGATGGTGATGGGAACCATTGCTAAAAAAATGGGTCCTGTTTTACGTCAAGTCTATTTGCAAATGGCTGAGCCTCGTTGGGTAATTGCAGTAGGTGCTTGTGCATCTAGTGGGGGAATATTTGATACTTACAGTGTATTGCAAGGGATTGACCAGGTTATTCCAGTTGATGTGTATGTGCCAGGTTGCCCTCCAAGACCAGAAGCCATTTTAGATGGATTCATGAAAATACAGGAGTTGGTAGGTCAAGAAAGTATTAGAAGAAGAAACAGCGATCATTATAAAGCATTATTGAACGGATACGGAATACAATAATATATGGCTATTAGCAACGAATATATTCAGCAAAAACTGACCGAAAAGTTTGGAGACCAAGTCTACAACTTTGAAGACACTTATGGCATGCTTTGCTTTGAAGCACCTAAAGACCTCAACTTAAAAGTATTACAGTACTTATACGATGAGCCTAGTTTAGGATTTCAATTTCTGACCGATTTATGTGGAGTTAATTTTCCAGAAAGTTCCGACAGAGAATTGGCCGTTGTATACCATTTGCACAATTTGGTAGAAAATACCCGTCTTCGTTTTAAAGTGTTTACACCAGTTGCTACTCCAGACGTGTTCACTGCAACGCAATTGTTCTCTTCTGCCAACTGGATGGAGAGAGAAACCTATGATTTTTTTGGGGTCAATTTTGTTGGGCATCCCAATCTTAAACGCATTTTGAATGTGGATGAGATGGATTACTTCCCTCTAAGAAAAGAATACCCTCTAGAAGATCAAACCCGTATTGACAAAGACGACGAAATGTTTGGACGCGGATAAAATAAAAAATATGAGTGATCATAATATAACATTAGCAGAAGACGCCATAGAGCGGAAAACCACCACCATTAACTTGGGGCCTACCCATCCTGCAACGCATGGGGTATTCCAAAATATTATGGAGTTAGATGGTGAACGCGTTGTTTCGAGTGATCAAACCGTGGGGTATATTCACCGCGCTTTTGAAAAGTTGGCTGAAAGAAGGCCGCTTTATCAAATCACTCCTATTACCGATCGCTTAAATTATTGTAGCAGTCCTATCAATAATATGGGATGGCACTTAACCTGCGAAAAACTATTAGGTGTTCAAACTCCTAAACGTGTAGATTACCTGCGCGTGATTATTATGGAGTTGGCTAGAATTGCCGATCATTTAATTTGTAATTCTATTGTGGGTGTAGATGCGGGAGCTTTTACCGGCTTCTTGTACGTAATGCAATACCGTGAATTAATCTATGAAATATATGAAGAAGTATGTGGGTCCCGTCTTACTACTAATATTGGGCGTATTGGCGGCTTTGAAAGGAATTTCACAAATACAGCGTTTACGAAACTCGAGAAATTCTTAAAAGAGTATCCGGTTGCATTAGGCGAGTTAGAGAGCTTGTTAACGCGCAACAGAATTTTTATGGAACGTACCATTGGCGGTGGACCTATCAGTGCAGAACGCGCATTGAATTATGGTTTTACTGGGCCTAATTTGCGTGCCGCTGGTGTAGACTATGATGTTCGTGTGCATAGCCCTTACAGCAGTTACCAAGACTTTGAATTTGATATTCCTGTGGGTAAAACAGGCGACAACTACGATCGTTTCTTAGTGCGCAACCAAGAAATGTGGCAGAGTATGCGCATTATTCAACAGGCATATAATAAAGTACAAGAATTTAAAGGAACGGATGCAGAAGTATACCATGCAGATGTTCCTGAATACTACTTGCCAAAGAAGGAAGATGTGTACACCAAAATGGAAGCATTGATTTGGCATTTTAAAATCATCATGGGTGAAGTTGATATGCCCAAAGGAGAAGTGTATCAGTCTGTTGAAGGCGGAAACGGCGAATTGGGATTCTATATGATTAGTGATGGAGGTAGAACGCCGTTTAGATTGCATTTCCGCAGACCATGTTTTATTTACTATCAGGCATACCCTGAGTTGGTAAAAGACAGCATGTTGTCGGATGCCATTTTAACCATGAGTAGTTTAAACCTGATTGCAGGAGAATTGGATGCTTAATAATATTAGCGTATGAGTAAGTTTAATGATGAACAACTGAAAGAGTTTAGCCGATTGGTTGCTCGCTATCCCGAAGGCAAACAAAAAAGTGCCTTGCTGCCTGTATTGCATTTAGCACAAGACAGTTTTGGTGGATGGTTAAGTGCGGAAACCATGGATTATGTGGCAGAACTTTTACAAGTCAGTCCTATTGAAGTGTATGAAGTAGCTACATTTTATAGCATGTATAATTTGAAACCAATTGGCAAGCATTTATTTGAAGTTTGTCAAACAGGTCCTTGTATGATCAATGGATCGGATGATATCATTGAATACATTGGAACTAAATTAGGGATAAAGCCTGGTGAAACTACCACTGATGGTATGTTCACACTAAAAACGGTGGAATGTTTAGGTGCTTGTGGATATGCGCCAATGATGCAAATGGGCAAACATTATCGTGAGCATTTAACCAAAGAAAAAATAGACGCCATTATTGATGAGTGCAGAAAAAATGCTGCCGCAAATAATTAAGAATATGGGTGTAAAATTATTATTAGATAAAGCGCATGTACCTGGGATTCGTTTCTTTGAAACTTATCGCAAAGAAGGTGGATACCAAGCGGTTGAAAAGGCGCTGAAGCAAATGGATACTGCTGCCATTGTTGAAGAAGTGAAGAAGAGTGGCGTTCGTGGTAGAGGTGGTGCAGGGTTTCCAGCAGGAATGAAGTGGAGCTTTATTGCAAAGCCAGAAGGTGTTCCTCGTCACTTAGTTTGCAATGCAGATGAGAGTGAGCCTGGTACTTTTAAAGACCGTTATTTGATGGAGTTCTTACCTCATTTATTAATTGAGGGATTAATCATTTCTTCTTTTGCATTGGGTAGCAACGATACCTATATCTATATCCGTGGAGAATATGCTTGGATTGTTGATATTTTAGAACAAGCCATAGATGAAGCTAAAGCAGCAGGCTTTTTAGGTAAAAATATTTTAGGTACCGGATTCGACTGTGAAATTCATGTTCAAAGAGGTGCAGGTGCTTATATCTGTGGAGAAGAAACGGCATTGATTGAATCTTTAGAAGGAAAAAGAGGTAATCCAAGAATTAAACCTCCATTCCCAGCTATTGAAGGGTTATGGAAAAGGCCTACGGTGGTAAACAACGTAGAAACCTTGGCAGCCGTGGTTCCTATCATTAATATGGGAGGAGACGAATACGCTAAAATTGGGGTAGGTCGTTCCACTGGAACCAAATTAATTTCTGCATGTGGTAATATTAATAAGCCAGGTGTGTATGAAATTGAGATGACCCTTTCTGTAGAAGAGTTTTTATATTCTGATGAATATTGTGGTGGTATTGCGAATGGAAAAAGATTGAAAGCTTGTATTCCAGGCGGATCTTCTGTTCCCATTTTGCCGGCCAACTTGTTGTTGAAAACAGCCAAAGGTGAAACCCGTTTAATGAACTATGAAAGTTTAAGCGATGGTGGTTTTGCAACAGGATCAATGATGGGTTCTGGCGGATTTATCGTTTTAGACGAAGACCAGTGCATTGTAAAAAATACGTACACTTTGGCTCGTTTTTACAGACATGAAAGTTGTGGACAATGTTCACCATGTAGAGAAGGAACTGGTTGGATGGAGAAGATCTTAAAAAATATTGATACCGGAAAAGGTAAGATGAGTGATATAGATTTATTATGGGATATTCAACGCAAAATAGAGGGGAATACCATCTGTCCGTTGGGTGATGCTGCTGCATGGCCTGTAGCTGCAGCCATAAGACATTTTAGAGATGAGTTTGAATGGCATGTGAACCATCCGGAAGAAGCACAAAAAAGAAATTATGGATTGGCACATTATGCAGATCCTATTCATGTACCAGCTTAATTAAGTTATGTCTGAACAACCATTATTTAAAGTAACCATTGATAATATCACAGTAGAAGTGCCAGCCGGAACTTCTATTCTAAATGCAGCGCGTAAGATTGGCGGAGATGTTGCTCCCCCTGCAATGTGTTATTACAGTAAGCTAGAAGGCAGTGGTGGTAAATGTAGAACCTGTTTAGTTGAAGTGAGCAAGGGCTCTGAAAAAGATCCTAGACCCATGCCTAAATTGGTAGCAAGTTGCAGAACTACTGTAATGGATGGTATGGAAGTAAAAAATATTACCAGTGATCGTGTGATTGATGCGCGTAATGGGGTAGTAGAATTTTTATTAATCAACCACCCTTTAGATTGTCCTGTTTGTGATCAGGCAGGAGAATGTCATTTACAAGACCTTAGTTACGAGCATGGTAAAGCGGGTACGCGTTATGAGTTTCAACGCAGAACTTTTAAGAAGCACGATTTAGGTGATAAGATTCAGTTGCATATGACTCGCTGTATTCTTTGTTACCGTTGTGTGTTTACTGCTGATCAACTAACCGGTAAAAGAGAACATGGCGTTTTAGATAGAGGGGATCATGCTGAAATTGCCACTTATATTGAAAAGAATTTAGACAATGAATTCATTGGGAACGTCATTGACGTTTGTCCGGTGGGCGCATTAACCGATAAAACATTTAGGTTCAAAAACAGGGTTTGGTTTTTAAAGCCTGTTGATGCACATAGAGATTGCCCAACATGTAGTGGTAAAGTTACTTTGTGGAATAGAGGAGACGAAGTATACAGAGTTACTGCCCGCAAAGACCAGTGGGGTGAAGTGGAGGATTGGATTTGCAATACTTGTAGATTCGATAAAAAGCAAACCAGTGATTGGGTAATTGAAGGTCCAAGATTAATTGATCGTCATTCGGTTATTGCACAAGGACACTATGCAGGAACAGTGGGTACGCACAAACCAACAGAAACCTTTGAAGCTGTTCATGCGGGTAGACAACCAAAATTGTTGATGGATATTCATAGTATTAGTGAAGTGAATCAAGCCGATATCACATTAAGCAAATTGGATAGACCAGCACATTCAACCGACTTTAACCATAACAAAGACTAATTACCAGAAGCATGACACTATTGGCCTTAGATTGGATATTGATGCTAGAAAAACTAATCCTTATTGCGATTATTGTTTTTGCTAGTTTGGGTATAGCCCTTTACACTACTTTTTCTGAGCGTAAAGTTGCAGCGGTATTGCAGGATAGACCAGGCCCTAACCGAGCTGGTCCAATGGGTTTATTACAACCTTTGGCGGATGGATTAAAGCTCATCATGAAGGAGGAAATTATTCCTAATTCGGCGAGCAAAGGCCTATTTATTTTAGGGCCCGCCATGGCTATGACTGCTGCGCTGATGACTTGTGCAGTGATACCTTGGAGTAGCTCTGTAGAATTATTTGGACGCAAAATTGATTTGCAAATTGCCGATATCAATATTGGTATTCTATATGTATTTGGTGTTGTTAGTATGGGTGTTTATGGCATCATGATTGGTGGATGGGCATCTAATAACAAATTTTCTTTGATGGCTGCATTGCGTGGTGCATCTCAAGCCATTAGCTATGAATTAGCAATGGGCTTAGCATTGATTGCGGTATTAATGATTTCAGGGTCATTAAGTTTAAAAACCATTGTTGATCAACAAATGGCTCCTGGGGCATGGTGGAATATTGTTTACCAACCTTTGGGCTTTATCTTATTTTTTATTTGTGCAATGGCAGAGTGTAATAGAACTCCATTTGACTTGCCAGAAGCAGAGAACGAATTAAACATGGGATACCACCAAGAGTATTCCTCAATGAAATTGGGTTTTTATCTTTTTGCTGAATATGTGAATATGATCATGAGTAGTGCAGTAATGGCTAGCTTATATTTTGGTGGATACGATGTGCCTTTTTTAGATGAGTCTACATTGGCACCTAATATTGCAGCAATTATTGGGGTATTGTCGTTGCTTACTAAGATTGTCATTTTCTTATTCTTATTCATGTGGATTCGTTGGACTATTCCACGATTCCGCTATGATCAATTGATGAATTTGGGTTGGAAAAGTTTAATACCATTGGCGCTGGTGAATATGTTGGCAACAGGCGCAGTGATATTATGGCAGCAGGGTTAAGATAGAAATTCTACATTTGTGAACCTTTTATATAAAAGAATACATGCAAGCTTTAACAAACAGAGCAAAAGAAGTAAGTAGGGAGCCAATGAGTTTTATGGAGCGCCTTTATTTGCCCAATATCGTAAAGGGCATGGCCATTACTTTTAGCCATATTTTTAAGAAGCAGCCTACTATTCAATATCCAGAACAAAAGCGTGAGTTCAGCCCAGTATTTAGAGGGTTACACGTTTTAAATAGAGACGCAGAAGGAAGAGAGAATTGTACAGCTTGTGGATTATGTGCGGTTGCCTGTCCGGCAGAAGCCATTACCATGGAAGCTGCTGAGCGTATGCCCGGCGAAGAGCATTTGTATCGCGAAGAAAAGTATGCAGCTAAGTATGAAATTAATATGCTTCGTTGTATTTTCTGTGGGCTTTGCGAAGAAGCTTGTCCTAAAGATGCCATCTATTTGAGTGAAACTTTTGCTCCAGCAAACTTTACACGAAAAGGATTTATTTACGGAAAAGAGGATCTGTTAATTCCAGACAAAAACAAAGCACCAGAAGAATATGCAGCGGCTAGAGGAGCTGCAAGAGGATAAATATTTTGCCTGTTTAATACTATCAAAGAAATGGATACGATTCAAATTTTGTTTTTCTCTTTAAGTGCACTAGCCATCTTTAGTGCCATTATGGTACTGGTTAGTAAAAATCCAGTGCATAGTGTGCTTTGGCTAATTGCAGTATTCTTTGCCATATCTGGACATTATATTTTATTGAATGCGCAGTTTTTAGCAATCGTAAACTTGATTGTTTATGCTGGTGCCATTATGGTCTTATTCTTATTTGTGATCATGTTAATGAACTTGAATTCGGAAGGAGAGCCAAGAAAAAATTGGTGGATGAAGTTGGCAGGGGTTGTATCTGGTGGTTGTTTTTTAGTGGTGATGGTTTCACTGGTTAAGCAAGCAACAGAGCTTTCAGGTAAGGCCGCTTTAATGAAGACTGGAGATATCGGTTTAATAAAAAATTTAGGAAAAGCATTGTTCAGTGATTTTGTAGTTCCATTCGAAATAAGCAGTGTACTGTTTTTAAGTGCAATGGTAGGAGCTGTAGTAATTGGTAAAAAAGATTAATTTATAACAACGCAATTATGCCCATACAATATTATATCTATTTTTCATTAGCCTTGTTTAGCATTGGTATTATTGGTGTACTCACCAGAAGAAATGCCATTATTGTTTTCATGTGCATAGAACTGATGTTGAATGCAGTAAACCTATTATTGGTTGCTTTTTCAAAAATGCATCATGGAGCTGCTTTATTAAACAATGCCAATGCAACTACTGGAGTAGAAGGACAGCTTTTTGTGTTTTTTATCATGGTGGTAGCAGCAGCAGAAGTGAGTGTAGGATTAGCCATCATAGTAATGATGTATCGAAATACCCATTCTGTAGACATTAATTTCTTGAACCGATTGAAAAACTAGCACCCGCAACTTAGTATATGAGTAAAATTGCTTTTTTAGTACCATTGTTTCCCTTGCTGGGTTTCCTGATTAACGGATTGGGCAGGCAGCGCTTGTCTAAATCTGCTGTAGGTTTAATTGGGTCAGGAATGATATTCTTGTCTTTTTTAACTTCCTGCTTTTTATTTGGGCATGTTTATGGAGCTGCTGCAAATAGTAGTGGCGCACCAATTAATTCAGTAGTAACCCTGTTTAATTTTATTCAAACAGAGGCATTCACTATTCCATTTGCGTTTCAAATTGATCAGTTGTCTGTTTTGTTTTTGTTGATTATTACTGGTATTGGTTTCTTAATTCATTTGTATTCTTCAGCATACATGAAGGACGAAGCCCCTCATCATTTTGCTCGCTACTTTGCCTATTTGAATTTATTTGTGTTTTCAATGTTGTTATTGGTAATGGGTAGCAATTATGTAATCATGTTTATTGGTTGGGAAGGAGTAGGATTGTGTTCTTATTTATTGATTGGCTATTGGTTTAAAAACGGCGACTATAATTATGCTGCTAAGAAAGCATTTATTATGAACCGTATTGGTGACCTTGGATTTCTGCTTGCGGTATTCTGGTTGATATTTAAATTGGGTACGGTTAATTACACAGATGTATTTTCTGGCGTTGCTCAATTATCTGCATTTGATATTACCGCAATTACTACTTTATTATTTGTTGGCGCAATGGGTAAGAGTGCTCAAATACCTTTATATACTTGGTTGCCTGATGCAATGGCGGGTCCTACACCTGTATCTGCTTTAATCCATGCTGCAACAATGGTTACCGCTGGTATTTATATGATTGCCAGAAGCAATATATTATTTACGATGGCTCCGGCTACACAAACACTGGTTGCGGTGATTGGATTGGCCACTGCTATTTTTGCTGCTACCATTGCACTAAAACAAAACGATATTAAAAAAGTATTGGCATACTCAACAGTAAGTCAATTAGGCTATATGTTTTTAGGTTTGGGTGTTGGTGCTTACACTGGTGCAGTATTTCATGTGATGACACATGCTTTCTTTAAAGCATTGTTGTTCTTGGGTGCTGGTTCTGTAATTCATGCCATGCACCATGAACAAGATATTCGTAAAATGGGAAACCTTAAAAAGTACATGCCCATCACGCATATTACATTCTTATTGGCTTGTTTAGCTATTGCCGGAATACCTCCTTTCTCTGGTTTCTTTTCAAAAGATGAAATTTTAGTGGCTGCTTATTCAAGCAATCCGTTGTTCTATTATATTGGAGTGGGTGGTGCTTTAATGACGGCTTTTTATATGTTCAGATTGTATACGCTTACCTTCTTAGGAAATTTCAGAGGTACACATGAACAAGAACATCATTTGCATGAGAGCCCTTCTGCAATGACTATTCCTTTAATTGTATTGGCGGTCCTTTCTGTGGTAGGAGGATTTATAGGAATACCAGCAGTTTTTGCAGAGAACCAACATTGGCTTCAAAATTTCTTGGCGCCTATTTTTGCGGAATCCACCAAGTTAGCAGACGCGCATCACTTAAGCCATTCCCAAGAATATATAATGATGGGTGTGGTTACTTTATTAATTGTATTGGTAATTGCGTTTGCAGTAAAATCATTTAGAAATTACAATAACGCCAACGAAACTGAGCCAACTGGATTGAGCAAAGTATTACTCAATAAATGGTATGTAGATGAATTGTACAATACAATTGTAGTTAATCCATTGAATGCTTTAGGTGGTGTATTGAAAAATATAGTGGAGAAATCAGGTATTGATGGTGCAGTGAATGGGGTGGGTAAATTGGTTGCTTACAGTTCTAGGCAATTGAGATTGATTCAAAGTGGACAAGTAGCCAGCTATTTGCTCATCATGATATTGTCGATGGTAGTGTTTTTCATAGTATGGTTTAATGACATCACTATCATGCGTTTTTTAGGTAAAATATTTTAATTCGTTCATCAAGTAGCTCAGCAATAATGATTACTTTATTACTCATATTAACCCCACTGGTAGCCGGCTTAATTGCATTTGTTTTAAAACAAGGTAATTCGGCTAAAACAGTTGCTTTGTTGGCATCAATCATCACTTTAGCAATTGCATTGACTGCCGTTTTTACGCCAGGAGAAATTGGATACGACGCAGCTTGGTTAAATAATTTGGGAAGTAGAATTACCTTAAAAGCAGATGGCATGGCTAAAATGCTGAGCTTATTAACTGCTGTTTCATTCCCTTTAATTTTTACTGCAGTTTTTAATAATGAGTATAAAAATTCGGCTTCTTTTTATGGCTTAATGCTTCTGTCTCAAGCAGGATTAATGGGCGTTTTCCTAGCATCAGACGCTTTGTTATTTTACTTTTTCTGGGAGCTGGCACTAATTCCAGTTTATTTTCTTTGCTCCATTTGGGGAGGAGAAAAAAGAATTGCTGTTACGTTTAAATTCTTTGTGTACACTTTCATAGGGTCTTTATTAATGTTGATTGGATTGTTATTTATGTATTTTAATACTGCTGATCAATCATTTTCATTACAGAGTTTCTATGCAGTTAAATTAACTGCTCAACAAGAAACAATGATGTTTTGGTTATTCTTTATTGCATTTGCTATAAAGATGCCCATCTTCCCTTTTCATACTTGGCAACCTGATGCATATGAGCAATCACCAACGGCAACTACAATGGTGATGAGTGGAATCATGGTTAAAATGGGTGTATTTGCAGTAATCAGGTGGATATTGCCGATGTTCCCACATGCTGCAGCAGAATCTGCAAATTTGGTAATCATTCTTTCCATTATTGGTATGATTTACGCTTCATTAATTGCCATACGTCAAGACGATATTAAGCGAATGATTGCTTATTCTTCTATTGCGCATATTGGTCTAATGAGTGCAGCTATGTTTACCAATAATCAAACTGCAATGGATGGAGTTATGATTCAAATGTTTAGTCACGGAGTAAATGTGATTGGCCTTTGGATTATTGCCGATTTAATTGAAAAACAATTAGGCACTAGAAGCATGAGTCAATTAGGTGGTTTGGCACAAAAAGCTCCTGTGATGGCTATTTTATTAGTAGTAATGGCATTGGCAAATGTGGCATTACCCTTAACCAATGCTTTTATTGGTGAGTTCTTGATGTTTAATGGCTTGTTCCAGTACAATATGGTAATGGCTGCTATTGCAGGTATTAGCATTATTTTGGCAGCAGTGTATACATTAAATATGGTGCAACGCGTGATTTATGGAGAGTTAAATGTAGTTACGGAAAAAGCAACTGATATTCCTTTCAATATAAAATTGGCATTGGTGATTATCACTTTGCTGGTGCTTGTTTTTGGAATATTTCCGCAACCATTGTTGAATTTAACTGGAGACAGTGTTTCAGCATTATTTGTAAAAAAGTAAAAGACCGATTTAGTAGTTATGAACGCAATTATATTTTCAGCAATTCTAGGTGTGGTAATGATGTTCACAGGCATTTTTACCAATAAAAAAAAGGTCATTACTTTAACTGCAATCATTGCATTGGTGGTTTTGCTAACCGTTAATTTGTTGAACAGCTATGGTTTGTTTTCAATTCAAATTGATACCAAAGACTTATTGCATTTTAATAAATTGGGTTTGTTTTTTAATACTTTAATGATTACTTCAACCCTCATTTTTGTTTTATTAAGTGGGTCTGAGATTGAGAAAATAAGTGATAAAACAGCTGATTTTTATGCACTAATATTTTTTGTATTATGCGGAACAGCCATTCTTACATCTTACAATGGTATGTTGATGTTGTTTTTAGGAATTGAAATCTTATCTATACCATTGTATATTTTAACTGGTTCAGATAAGCATAATCTTAAAAGCAATGAAGCTTCGCTCAAATATTTTTTGATGGGTTCATTTACAACAGGCATTATGTTGATGGGTATTGCTTTGTTGTATGGCGCAACAGGAACTTTTGGTATGGCTAGTGTTGGCACGGGTGCTTTACCTCCATCATCTGGTGTACAAGGCCCTGCTTTTTTACAAGTAGCAGGATTGCTTTTATTGTTTGGTGCAATGTGTTTTAAAGTTTCTGCTGCACCCTTTCATTTTTGGACACCCGATGTATATGATGGGGCTCCAAGTGTGTTCACTTCTTTTATGGCTACCATAGTAAAAGCAGCTGGCTTTTTCGCATTCATTAAACTGTTTGCTTCTAATGCAAATTTATTGGGGCCAACCTGGAATATTTTGCTCTCTTTTGTAATTATTGCTACCTTATTAGCTGGAAATATTACTGCTGTTTTTCAACGCAGCATTAAAAGAATGTTGGCTTACTCTAGTATTGCGCAAGTGGGCTTTATGTTATTTGCTTTATACAGCAACAATGATTTAGGTACTGAAGGAATACTGCTTTATACTGTAGCATATAGCTTAGCCACTATTGGTTTTTTTGCTGTATTAATGAAAGTGAAAGATTACACTTTTGATGGATTTAATGGTTTAGGTACTACTCAGCCGGTTTTGGCATTTGTTGCTACTATCTGTTTATTGTCTTTAGCAGGTATTCCACTAACCGCCGGTTTTTTTGCAAAATATTATATGTTGGCTTCTGTAATAAAATCAGGTGGCCCTTTGTGGATGGTGATTATTGCGGTATTATTTGCAGCGGTAAGTGCCTATTACTATTTCAAAGTAATCCAAGCCATGTACTTTAAAGAAGGCCAACCTGAAACAAGTGAAATTACTGGCCGATTCAAGATTGGGCTGATATTAGTGGCAGCTGCCATTGTATTGGTTGGCGTTCTTCCTTCAATAGTGCTCAATTGCTTCTATTTTTAACCACTCTTCATAATTAGACTGTTTACTGTAAAGGGTTTAATCAATACGCTGTACCTTTAATTTATGACAGCTTTTGACTCATTCACTTTGGCTTGGCGTACGGTAAAAAGCAATAAGCTTCGTGCGGGCATTACTATTGCAATTATTGCCTTTGGAATTATGGCATTAATAGGAATTATTACTGCTATTGAAGCCATGAACCAAAGTTTGAAAGAGAGTTTCTCATCAATGGGTGCAAATTCATTTAGTATTCGTTATAAAGATTCCAGAGCCAGAATGGGCCCGAATAATGATGAAGTGAAAAAAACCAAGCGTGGTTTAAAAGAAAAAAAATCCAATTTAAACAAACCCCTTCGTCTAGAAGAGGTAGAGCGTTTTAAAGCCAATTATACTTTTCCAGGTGCATTAGTGAGTATTTATCGCAGAGGACCAGGTGGTCAAGAGCTTAGATATGAAGACCGTAAAACCAATCCACAGATATTGGTTTGGGGTGGAGATGAAAACTATCTGTTGGTAAATGGATATACCATTCAACAAGGAAGAAACTTGAATAACCTAGATGTTCAAAGTGGAAGAAATGTTTGTTTAATTGGGAGCAATGTAGCTACTCGTTTATTTGGTGAGAGACCTGAAAGATCATTGGATAGAATTATTAAAGTGGGGAGTACACCTTATAGGGTGGTAGGCTTACTTAAAAGCAAGGGTTCTAGCGCAATGCTTCGTCAAGATGATGTGATAGTGACTTCTTATACCAATGTACGTAGGTATGCCAATATTGGACCCACTTATTTGATTGGGATCAACGTGACCGATATCAATGTTATTCCAGTTGCAACCGACGAAGCTACTTCTGTATTTAGGGCAATCCGAAAACTTCAGCCTACGGAAGAAGTGAATTTTGTTATTGAAAAAAGTGACAAGTTTGCGGAGATGTTTATTGGTTTTTTAAGCAGCATTACAGGTGCAGCTAGTGCAATTGGCTTAATTACGTTGATTGGAGCAGCCATAGGTTTAATGAACATTATGTTGGTGGCTGTAAACGAAAGAACTAAAGAAGTAGGCTTAATAAAAGCCATTGGTGGAAAGAGTAAATATGTGCGTCAGCAATTTCTATTTGAAAGTATGATCATTAGTTTGTTGGGTGCCATTTTTGGAATTATTCTTGGAATATTGGTAGGCAATGTGTTTGGAATAATATTAGACACTGGTTTTGTTGTACCATGGACTTGGGTATTCATTGGAATAGTAATTTGCTCCGTGGTTGGATTAGCTGCAGGCATTTATCCTGCCATGAAAGCGGCTAAACTAAATCCGATTGTGGCATTGAGGTACGAATAAACTAATTGCGTTTTTTGTCTTCTTTCAATTTCTCGTTGATATAATATTTGATGTCTTCTTCCTTAGGATGTTTTCTTAACCATTCGTAAGTTGGTCGATGACGTTGCACAAAATTTTGTAAAGCTTCGTTTTTTAAACCACTGTATTTGGTAACGATTGAAGCAGAAAAACGATAATTGATATATGCTTCTTTTTCACCGTTGTTAAACAATTCAGTTGCTTTTCTCTTACTTTTTTCTCTACTGGATAGTCTGTTTAAACTAATACCCAAACCCGCCCCAGAATTGGACAATTCAACCGCTTTAACTGGGGGGCTCACCATTGATTCTTTAAAGTCTATTGATCTTTCTAAACTATCTAAACTATATTGATTAACGCCAGAGTTTTGAACCGTTACATTATTCAAATTGCGACTAATGGGTACTAAGAACAATTGCAATGTATCGGAGGCTGCAATCAACCCACTATATAATACTGTATCATAGTGATAGCCTACTGCAGAAATGGAAAGGATATCATTTTTGCTGACTTCAATTTTGAATTGCCCTTTATTATTAGAAACAACTGTTTTCTTTTTATTGGTATTGGTAATGCTTGCTAATTCAATTGGCTCATTACTAATACTGTCTCTTAAATATCCCCACACTATTTGTTGTTGCGCATTCGCTACAAAACCAAATAATACCAATCCTATTAAAAACAATATCTTTTTCATACAGTAAAGATACAATTTACTCAAGGCATCCGCTTTTTTTGCTCATTAAACACAACAAAAAACCCACAGGTAATTATACCTGTGGGCTATATTTAATATCAAAAGACTTTATTTAGGGTCTAATGCATCTTTAATTCTTTCAGCTAAATCTGCTAAGTGAATTTTACTCATTTTGTCTGCTGTAGTTGCAGCAGCACTGTTTAATTGACTACGAAGTCCAACTAACTGTGCACGAACAATTGCAGTAACATCCGATTTCTTTGCATCAATACCTGCACTTCCTGCACCACCAAATGTAATGGTTATGCCTCCAGCTGGAGAAGTTGGATTGATAATAGAAGTTAATCTGTCAACATATGCTCTTTGCAACATTCTTTTGTAAGTATCAATTGCTTTCTTGCTACTTAATTCATTGAATACAGTTCCCTGAACATCATTCAATAATTCCATTGCAGTGTACGCCTTGTCTAAGCCAAAACGTTCAGCACTTAATTGTAAACGACCCAAACGGTCGGTACTAACAATGCTGTTCAAGGTCCTCTCTTGTAAGTTCATGATAGGATCAGAACTGATTGGATTATTGAACTTATTCCACATTGCACGATCTACTAACCATGTTGGTGTTTCAAAAACATTTTTATTGATAAATCCTACTGCTTCTTTTTGACGAGTTTTAGGAACAATTTCATAAACAGCTTCATTTTGTTCTACTGTTTTAAATGTTTCATAAACGCCGCCAATATTGGTACTAACATGCCCAATATATCTGTTAAATTGACCTAAAGTTTGACCATACATGGTAGCAAGGTTTTCATATTGATCACCTTCTTCTTTAGTCCACTCTGGTAAACCTTTCATCACACGCTTCAAATTCATTACTCCATATTCACTGGCTTTAACTGAGTTATCACTTAGGTCTTCACTTTGGCTTCTAGGATCAACTCTGTTGCCACTTTCGTAGGTGCCAAACCAATGACGAGGATTCTCTTTTAAAGCAGCAGTAACCATTTTATTGCTGTTCAATTTTGTTTCTTCTTCAGTGTTTCCTGGTATATATCCATAACCCCATTTCATTGCCCACTTATCGTAATCACCAATTCTTGGATACAATCCTTTTCTGCTGATATTGTCTTCTGGTTGTGCAACGTAGTTAAAACGCGCATAGTCCATGATAGAGGCAGTGTGGCCATTTGCTTCAACCCACTGCTTGTCTCTTAATTTTTCAACTGGAGTTTGGCTACTGCTTCCCATGTTATGACGAAGTCCTAATGTATGTCCTACTTCATGAGAAGAAACAAAACGAATTAAATCGCCCATTAACTGGTCGTCGTATTTCATGCTACGAGCACCTGGATCGTTTGGTCCGGCTTGCAACATATACCAATCATGCACCAACTTCATTACGTTGTGGTACCAACCAATATGGCTCTCTAAAATTTCTCCACTTCTTGGATCGTGTACATTTGGTCCGTATGCATTGGCAATATCAGAAGCAAAATAACGAACTACAGAAAAACGAGCATCTTCCATACTCATGGTAGTATCATTTTCTGGCCATTCTTTTCCAACAATTGCATTTTTAAATCCGGCTTTTTCAAATGCTGCTTGCCAGTCATTGATGCCTGCAATTAGGTGAGAGCGCCATTGCTTGGGAGTGGCTGGATCAATATAATAAACAATTTGTTTTTTAGGCTCTACTAATTCACCTCTTCTCCATTTTTCCCACTCGCCATCTTTAGGCTCTAATCTCCAACGAACAGCAAAACTCACTTCTTCTACTTTTTGTTGAGAATCACTATAGCGAACAAAATCGTCGGTAAAGTAGCCAACTCTTTTGTCGGCAATTCTACGCTGCATCGGAACTTTTGGTAATAACAATAAAGAAGTATTGATTTCCATTGTTACTGCTCCTGCATCTCTTGCAGCTGCAATTCCAGCTGCTGGAGGCAAACCTGGTATACTTGGAGCTAAAGAAGGAGAAGACTGGAATGTTTTAACAGTAACAATTTCCGTATTAATTGGATAAGTACTAATTTTTCCAATATAAGAGCGGTCTTGCGCTAAAGCAGTTAAACTATATCTTCTTTTGATATTTGGATTAATGCTCACCGCTTGGTTATCACCTCTAAAGAATTCAGTAACATCAATTACTACTCCAGAAGAATCTTTGCCAAAAGCAGCAATTGGAAAAGCTGAAGCAATTGCGTTTAGGTTAGAATTAGTAACCGCTTTATAGATGTCTTGATTCTCTTGAGCTTGGTTAACCAATGTAACTGTGCGTAAGAACACATTATTATTGGGTCCTCTTTCAAAAGTAATAGATTGTTGGTTGGCAATTTCACCGCCATAACCTGCACCAGCAGGTACTTTGGCAAAACGAACTACCGATAAAATTTCTCTACCTAAAATAGAGTCCGCAATTTCAAAATAGTATTTGTCTTCTACTTTGTGTACGGTAAATAAGCCTGTTTTTGAAATAGCTTTTGCTGTAATTACCTCTTTATACGCTTTAGGCCCTTGTCTTTGAGCTCCTGGCATATTAGGCAAATTACCCATATTAGGCATTTGAGGTGCACCCGTACCTGGTGTTTGAGGCGGGGTTTGAGGACGCTGTTGAGCAAACACAGAGAGTGCAAGCATCAGCGCTGTACTGGAGAATAATAGTTTTTTCATTGTCGCAATTAGAATAATTTAAAAAAATGCCTATAAAGATAGGGTTGTTGGGGTACCAACAATCAATTAGGGAGACGGATTGGATGAATGGTGAACTTTTGAAATAAATCGGTAAAATACAATGAAAGAATATTGTTCTCAAATTTGCTGCTTTAAATAAAATACCTAATTTGTAACCCCTTTAGGATGTGAAATGAATTTGTTTTAAATAATTTTCATTAGCATTGTGAAGTAATTTTTTAAACCATTTGTTATTTTTTTTAAAAAATCAAAAACCATTTGAGTCATGGCTGAAACAAAACCAACCGCTGCAGTGAAAAGTGCAACTTCTACTCAACCGAAGAAGAGCAGCAACATTATTTCTTGGATTGCTCCATTTGCTGGAGTTGTATTAGGGTACATTCTTTGGAGATTTGTACTAGGAACCAACAGTAATTTTACCAATCCAGATTTGGCTGGTGGTTTCTGGCCTAACCACAAAGGACCTTTAACTGGATTAGCAAAAATGTATGAAGGCGGTATCGTTGTACCTATCTTGATTGGTAACTTCATCATTGTATTAATTTTCGTTATCGAACGTTTATTAACTGTTATGAAAGCGGCAGGTACTGCAAACAATGCAGAGTTTGTTCGTAGTGTACAGTTCCACCTTGCTAACAAAGAAGTAGACAAAGCTTTGGCTGCTTGCGATAAGCAAAAAGGATCTGTTGGTAATGTAATGAAAGCAGGTTTGAAGAAGTACAAAGAAATGATCACCAATACTGAGTTAGAAACAGAACAAAAAGTATTGAACATTCAAAAAGAAATTGAAGAAGCAACTGCGCTTGAATTACCAATGTTAGAAAAGAACTTAGTATTCTTATCTACTATTGCTTCTGTTGCAACCCTACTAGGATTGTTCGGAACTGTATTAGGTATGATTAAATCTTTCTCTGCATTAGGAGAAGAAGGTGGTGGTGACGCTGCTCGTGAATTATCAAAAGGTATTTCTGAGGCATTGTTTAACACTGCTTTAGGTATTGGTACTTCTGCTGTAGCAATCATTTTCTACAACGTGTTTACCACTCGTATTGACGGTATCACTTACGGAATTGATGAGTCTGGCTTCACTTTAACTCAAAGCTTTGCTGCTAACTACAAATAATTTTAAATTATTTGTGGAATTAGTAAAGATTTGAATCTTAATAAAAGTGAAACAGTAAAAAACTAAACAATGGGTAGAGCCAAATTACCTCGGAAGAGTACAAACATCGATATGACCGCAATGTGCGATGTGGCCTTTCTCTTGTTGTCGTTCTTTATCTTAACGACCAAGTTTAAGCCTGCTGAAGCAATTGCTGTTACTACGCCAAAATCAGTTGCTGCAAAAGTGGCGCCCCAGAAGGATTATGTGATGGTAATCTTAGATGCAAACGGTAAAGTGTTTCTAGAAATGGACGATGAGTCTAAAAAAGAAGCTATTGCAAATGCGCTAAATTCATCTCGCAATCTGGGCCTGAACACCGATGCTTTCAAAAAGTCACTGTTTTATGGCGCACCTTTCGGTAGCCTAGCTTCATTCCTTGCTTTACCTGAAGATCAGCGTAAAGGGGATAAGTTACCCGGTATTCCTGTAACGGATACGGCTAACAATGAGTTGGTTACCTGGATGAGATTAACCAAAGACGCTTACTTAGGTGAAAAAGAGCCTGCATTCCTTTTAAAAGGAGACAATATGGCTAAATATCCTGCCTTCAAAGCAATCATTGACGCTTTCAAGAAGAATGATATCTTGAAATTTCAAATGGTTACTAGCCCAGAAGCAGCACCAGTAGGAACCGACCTTTGGAAGTTGAACCAGAAAGGCGAAAAAATAGAAGATTAAAGGAAACTAATTTATAACGAAAACTAAATTCTACCGACATGGCAGAAATGGATACCTCGGGCGGCGGTGGCCACAAAAAAGGACCCGGCGTCAAGAAAGGGAAAAAACTATCAACCAGGGTTGACTTAACACCCATGGTGGACTTAGGTTTCTTGTTGATTACGTTTTTTATCTTCACTACAACCATGAGTCAACCAACGGCTATGAGACTCTTTTTACCAAAAAATGCTGATAAGCCCGAAGACCAGAATAAAGCTAAAGAGTCAGGTGTTATCACTTTACTTTTAGGAAAAGACAATAACGTCTTTTATTATGAAGGTCAGTTGGCATCAGATGGAGCTAATTTTAAATCATCCAACTTCAAAGAAATCAGAACTATTCTGATTGATAAGAAGAGAAACACTCCTGAAAAGGATTTGGTGGTTATCATTAAGCCTTCTGCTGAATGTACTTATAAGAATGTAGTGGATATTTTAGATGAAATGGCTATCAACGTACTTAAAAAGTATGCATTGGTTGATATTTCCGAAGGCGAAGCCGCTTTAGTAAAAATATCTGATGCAAGCGGAAGTGCAGGAGCTGGCGCGTCTAATTAGGATCAACAAGCAACTAACAAATAACATTTTTAACAATGGAGCCAAATAAAATTCAATCAGCCGATATTCTTGACATCATCTTTGATGGCAGAAACAAGGAGTATGGAGCTTATGAGTTGCGTAAATCCTACAATAAGCGTATGACCAAGGCTTTGGTAGGAACCGTGCTTATATTATTACTAGCGGTGCTGGGTAACCTACTTGCTAATACTGTTGGAAAAGAGAGTAAAGAGTTAATCGTACAAGACGTGTCGTTGGAAAACGTGCAGCAGGAAGAGAAAAAGCCTGAGCCACCACCTCCACCGCCACCACCAAAGCAAGAACCTCCAAAAGTGGAAATCACTAAGTTCACTCCTCCTAAAATTGTAAAGGATGAGGAAGTGAAAGAAGAAGACGAAATTAAAGAGGTAGAAAAATTGGAAGATACCAAGATTGGTACTATTAATCAGGAAGGTGCAAAAGACGAAGGTATTGTTGCTCCTCCAGTTGAAAGTGGTACTGGTGTGGTAGAAGCTCCTAAAAAAGAAGAAGATTACGACAAAATATTTACCGTGGTACAAATACCAGCGGAATTTCCAGGTGGTTTGCCAGCATGGGCTAAATATTTGGAGCGTAACTTAAATAGAGATTTACCAGTTGAAAATGGTGCACCTCCAGGAAAATACACAGTTGTAGTATCTTTTATCGTGGCTAAGGACGGAGCAATCAGCGATGTTGTTGCTGAGAACGATCCAGGCTACGGAACAAAAGCAGAAGCAGTTCGTGTAATTACTAGAGGACCAAAATGGAAGCCTGCGGTTCAGAATGGTAGAAACGTAATCTATCGTCATAAGCAGAGTATTACATTCATGGTATCAGAAGAATAATTCAACATGACTTTTTAATAGAGCCCCGAATCTTTTGATTCGGGGTTTTTTTATTGCTGTTTTTTATGGAAATACAGAATTGCTGTATCCTAGTAGTAAACATATTACTATGGATAAAAATCAGATCCTTCAGAGCGAGTGGCTCGATATTTTATTTGATGGAAAAAATAAAAGTTATGGCGCATATGAATTAAGGAAGACTTACAATGGTCGGTTAAAGAAAGCAATGATTATTTCATTCAGCATCGCCGCGTTATTTGTTACGGTTATTTTAATGGCTAACGTACATACTACTGTTGCAAACACACTTAGTGTTATTGATATTTCATTAGAAAAATTCAAAGAAGAAATTAAAAAAGTAGAAATAGTAGAACCAATAAAAAAAGAGCCAATTAAAGTAGAAACAGTTTCAGTAACTCCACCTAAAATTGTAAAGGATAATGAAGTAAAACCAGAGGAAGAGGTAAAAACAATTGATCAAATGGAAAATGTTCAGATCAATAATTTTAATCAGGAAGGAGAAAAAAATATAGATATCGTAAATCCTCCAATTGAAAAATCAATTGCGGGAGTATCACTGATTGCTAAAGAAGAGGATGCCGAAAAGGTATTTTATGTAGTACAAATACCAGCTGAGTTTCCAGGTGGTATAAATGGTTGGAGAAACTACTTAGAAAGAAATTTAAATAGTGATATACCAGTTTCAAATGGAGCACCAGCTGGAAGATATACTGTAGTAGTGTCATTCTTGGTTGATAAATCGGGTGTCATCAGTGATGTTATTGTTGAAAATGATCCAGGCTATGGAACTAAAGCCGAAGCAATAAGAGTCATTGCTAAAGGTCCTAATTGGAAACCAGCCATTCAAAATGGGAATAAGGTGATTTATAGACATAAGCAGAGCATCACTTTTATGGTTTCAGAAGAATAATTCAATAGCATTAACTTTGTGAAATGAGAATGCAATTACAAGGTTGGGACGATACAATTGTAGCATTGGCTACAGCACCAGGAATTGGGGCAATAGCGGTTATTAGAATTAGTGGGCCTAAATCATTTGATGTAATGAATGATTTATTTCCTAAAAAGGATTTATTTGTTCAAGCATCACATAGCATTCATGTTGGTTTATTGAAAGATGGAGATATTGTTTTAGACGAAGTAGTATTGTCTTTGTATAGAGGACCTAAATCTTACACGGGCGAAGATGTAATAGAAATTAGTTGTCATGGTTCTCCATATATTCAGGAACAAATTTTGCAAGCCATAACAAAACGGGGTGTGAGACTAGCGAAGCCTGGTGAGTTTACGCAAAGGGCTTTCTTAAAAGGGAAAATGGATTTAGCACAAGCAGAAGCAGTGGCAGATTTAATTGCAAGCAATACCGAAGCTAGTAAAAAAGCGGCACTGCATACTATGCGAGGTGGATTTTCTTCCGATTTGAGTCAATTACGCGAAGCCTTAATTAGTTTTTCTGCATTGATAGAATTGGAATTGGATTTTTCTCAAGAAGATGTAGAATTTGCAGATCGAACACAGTTTAAGAATTTAATAACCCAATTAAAAGAAGCTACTGCAACATTGATTGGATCATTTAAATTAGGTAATGTAATTAAAAACGGAGTACAAGTAGCAATCATTGGAAAACCTAATGCAGGTAAGTCAACTTTGCTTAATACGCTATTGAATGAAAACAGAGCGATTGTAAGTGATATAGCAGGAACTACTAGAGATACCATCGAAGAAGTATTAAATATTGATGGGGTTTTATTTAGGTTGATTGATACCGCCGGTATACGCGAACACACTGATGATGCAATAGAACAAATTGGCGTAAGTAAGAGCAAAGAAAAAATGCGCGCAGCGCAAGTGGTTATTTATTTATACGATCTCTTAAATATGAGTGTCGAAGAGTTGCAAAAAATTGTAGATGAATTTGAGCAAGAAAATATCAACTATATATTGGTAGGAAACAAAGCTGATACTGCTACTGCTGCAATAATGACACAGTTTGTTGCATTTAAAAACAGTATGTTTATATCTGCGAAGAAGTATGTACAAATTGAAACGCTTAAAAGATTATTAGTTGAAAACACTATTCACGGAAATATTCATACAGAGTCTACCATAGTAACCAATGCCAGACATTATGAAGCATTAATAGGCTTGATGCAATCATTGAATGAGGTAGAGCAAGGATTAAGCAATCAATTACCCGGAGATTTATTGGCTTTAGATATACGTCAGTGCTTGCACTATTTAGGAACGATAACGGGCAGCATTACCCATGAAGATCAATTGGATTATATTTTTAGTAAGTTCTGTATTGGAAAGTAACTAAAGCAAAACAACCATTTAGGAAAAATATAAAAAACCTCTAAGAAGCCCTTTAAATAGGGCTTTTTTAGTTTTCAGCCTTACCCTTTTGCTTTGTGTTTTTAGTGGTTTATTAATGTTATATTTGTACCTCATTTGTACCTTTTGGCTATTGAGGTACAAAATTGGGGTTGATACCTCATTTTTTTGGCACTTAATGGCACTTAAATACACTTAATGATACTTAAAGCTATTTAATGAGTTCAAATATCCACGTTCAGAGAATTTGCGAGCATTGCGGTAATGAGTTCACAGCCCGAACCACAGTTACCCGTTTTTGCTCAAACAGATGTTCAAGCGGTGCAAGTAAGAAAAGAATAAAAAAGGAAAAGATTGAAGTCAGCAATAAGCAAACCCAGCAAATTAAAATCCAGCCCATTGAACAGTTAAAAGCAAAAGAGTTTTTAACTGTTCAGGATATTGCCAGCTTATTGAACTGTTCGGTTCGTACCGTTTACCGTTATCTAGGGAAAGGGAATTTAAAGACAGTTAATTTAGGGAAACGGCTAACTAGGGTTAAGCGTTCCGAAATTGATAAACTATTTGCATAAATCTTAAGCATAAAAGACAATGGCTATAAAAGTTAAACTAAGAGCAAAGGAAATTTCAGGGAACAGGAAAAGCCTGTATTTGGATTTTTACCCAGCAATACCACACCCTGAAACGGGTGAGCCAACCCGAAGGGAATTTCTAGGGCTTTACATTAATTCAGAAACTAGGATTGATGAAAAAGGAAAGGTTAAGAAAATATCATTAAGCCCAATTGATAAACAGCATAATAAGGAAACCGAACAGCTTGCTGAACAGATAAGACAGAAAAAAGAAAACCACCTGAACAAACCTGAAATTTACACGGGTTACGAAAAGGAACAGTTAAAGATTAAGGAAAGAGGGGAACAGAACTTCATTGAATACTTTAAAAACCTTGCAGATAAACGTAAAGCCAGCAACCACGATAATTGGGTTTCAGCGTATAATTACCTATTGAAATACACTAAAGGACAATTGAAGTTTTCTGATTTGAATGTAAAATTTTGCAATGATTTTAAAGAGTATTTGCTCACCACTAAAAGCAATAAAAGCAGCAAAGTAAAGCTTTCACAAAATTCAGTTGTTTCCTATTTCAATAAGCTAAAAGCAGCCCTTAAGCAAGCGTTTAAAGATGGCTATTTGAATACTGATTTAAACGGAAAGGTTGAAGCAGTAAAGCAAGCCGAAACGCAAAGAGGCTTTTTAACTATTGAGGAACTGAACAAACTTGCAAAAACTCATTGTAATAACCCATTGATGAAAAGAGCAGCCCTTTTTTCAGCCCTTACAGGTTTACGGTTTTCGGATATAAAAAATCTTGTTTGGGGTGAACTTGAATACATTGAAGGCAACGGCTATTTTGTAAAGTTTAAGCAGCAAAAGACTAAGGGGGTTGAAATGATGCCAATTTCTGAACAGGCTTACAGCTTACTAGGTGAACCGAAGGAAGCCAATGAAAAGGTATTTGAAGGGCTTATTTATTCAGCATACGAAAACAAGCATTTATACCAATGGATTGGAGCAGCTGGGATAACTAAGAATATAACCTTTCATTGTTTCAGGCATACGTTTGCAACCTTACAGCTATCAAAGGGAACAGACATTTACACCGTTTCAAAAATGTTAGGACACCGTGAATTGAAAACTACACAGATTTACGCAAAGATTATAGACCAAACGAAACGTGAAGCAGCCGACAAAATAAAAATAGACCTTTAGACCTTAAGCATAAAAGACAAATGAATACACTTAAAATACTTTTAGATTTAGCAGAAAAGAAACCCGAATTAAGTAATGATTTTCTGAATGAAGCAATAAAGCAGACGGATAAAACAGAAAATGATTTTTGGAAGGAACTTTGCAAAGGTTGGCAGTTTCTTGCAGATAAAATTAATGGTAATAATAGTACACAGGAAAACAGTCTAATTAATGCCTCTTTTAATGTTCAAATACTAAGTCTGTTTTTTTATTATGCTGGTGCAGTAAGAAATAAAGAAATTTATTCTAAAGATGGGCTAACAAAAGAAGGCTTAAGAATTACCTTTAATCATTTAGCGAATTATGCTTTAGAAAATAGGTTGATTTGGTATTACTATTCATTTAAAGGGAAAGAATTTGAAATAACCTATAATGTTTCACCTCTCAAAATGTATGAACTTTATAAAATTGAAAGTGAACGACAATTTAAAAATGAACTTAAGAATAAAAAGCCCGAACAAATCGGTGAATGGCTAAATATACATTTGAAGAAATTTGTAAGAGAGGGGGGCAATAAAGCAGACTGGGTAAAGCATACAAGACAATTTGTAAACCTATTATCAATTGAACAGCAAGACAGTTTTTATAATTGGATTGATGCAAACATTACTGAAACAGAGCCTAAACAAATAGTAACGAAAACAGATAAGCTAAAAGAAGATTTAAGTAAATACGGTTTCTTTGAATTGCCAAAGCTTAAAGCACTTTCAGAGCCAAATAAACTTATTGATTTAATTAGTAATAATGATTTGCCTTATAATATTGCTATGATTGATTTTTTGGGGTTTATAGAACATTTAAAAGCTAAATATTTTCCTACAAAAGACAAGTTAAATAAAGCTGTTGCAAATCTTTTTGATGTTACCGACAGAGCAGTAAAAGGAAATATCAATGTACTAAACCCAGTTTCAAGAGAGGATAGGTCAAGGTATACAGCAGACCAACAAAAAAAGGTCGTAATAAAAGACTATCAAACATTAAAATAGGGAGTACGCCCCTATTGTTGCCCCTAAAAGCCCCTTATACCATTGCACTATCAAATATTAAATGATAGTAAAAATGGAAAATTTAACCCTAGAAACATTACCTAAAGCCTTTACAAGCCTTACGAATGAGGTAAGCGAAATTAAAAGGCTATTACTTGAAAAGAGAACGGAACAACCAACTGAAATGGATCGTTGGTTTGACCTTACAGAACTTTGCAATTACCACCCTGACAAACCCAGCAAGCCCACAGTTTACGGATGGGTAAACGCTGGTATTATTCCCGTTCATAAAGGGGGCAAAAAATTGCGGTTTCTTAAATCTGAAATTGATAGTTGGTTAAAGCAAGGCAGAAAAAAGACTTTAGCAGAAACAGCCAGCGAAGCCGAAGCGTACTTAAATAAAAAAGGGGGTAACAATGGTTAAGACATTGAACACCCCCAATAATGCTTTGCATAAAAGACAGAGTAAAGTTAAATCAGACCTTAACCAATTACAAACCATATTCCAATATTTATTTGAAAATATTGCGACAGCCTCAATGGTTTCAAATGCAACGGGTATTTATCAGAAAAACATTTGCAGATATAAGAGAGATTTAGAAAAGGTTGGAAGGCTTTGGGAAATTGAAAAGACTTACTGCAAGCATACGGGGTTCAAAGCGTGGTACTTAACCACCAACCCCAGCAAAGCCCCTAAAAATTCTATAAACCAACTAAATCTATTTTAAGATGAACTTGAATATAAACCCTGATTTTGATAAGTACGGTATTGGTAAAGAAGCCATAAAAGCCGAAGCAAATAAACTTTCAATGAAACCCGAAACAACCCCACACGATAAAATATTAAATCAATTGTTAAGCCAAATAAAGCCAATTGATTTTCAAGGTTTGGCATATCCTGACAGCAAGCAAATAAAGACAATGCTAGAAGGCTTGAAAGCTAGGTTAAAAAATGAGCCTGACAATGAAGCATTAAAAGAACAGATAGACGAACTAAAAGAAAAGCTATCAAAGTTTAAGGTTAATAATAAACACTATCTAGTATTATCAATTGAAAGTGTTTTGGTATTGGCAGAAAATAACCTTTGGGGCTTATGTAAAAACCACGATTTTATTTATTTGTATAACGGTACATTTTGGGCTGACATTGATAAGGAAACTTTCCAAAAGTTTTTAGGTGAAGCAGCGGAATTTCAGACTGTTCCGATATTTGATGCAAAGCTATATTCATTTAGAGAGCAGCTTTTCAAACAGTTTTTAGGAACAGCCTATTTGCCAACCCCCGAAGTAAACAATAATACTGTTCTGATTAATCTACAAAACGGAACATTTGAAATAAGCCCACAGGGAACTAAAATAAGACCGTTTGACCGTTCCGATTTTCTTACCTACCAATTACCCTTTGAGTATAACCCAAACGCAAAAGCCCCAATATTTGAAGCATACTTAAACAAGGTATTACCTGACATTGAAAGGCAAAAAGTATTAGCTGAATATTTAGGCTATGTATTTGTAAAACACGGTAGCAAGGCACTAAAAGAGGAAAAGGCTTTGGTTTTGTACGGTACGGGGGCAAATGGCAAAAGCGTATTCTTTGAAATAGTAAATGCCTTGCTGGGGGTTGAAAATGTAAGTAGTTATTCTTTGCAGAGCCTCACAAATGAAAACGGTTATTTCAGGGCTAAATTGGCTAATAAGCTGGTAAACTATGCAAGTGAAATAAATGGAAACCTTGAAGCCTCAATATTCAAACAATTAGTTTCAGGTGAACCCGTTGAAGCCCGTCTACCTTATGGGCAACCGTTCAACCTAAAGCAATATGCAAAACTGATTTTTAACTGTAATGAATTACCCAAAGATGTAGAACATACAAACGCATATTTCAGACGGTTTTTAATTATTCCCTTTGATGTAACAATACAACCACACGAACAGGATAAACAGTTACATATTAAAATCATTGAAAACGAACTTTCAGGGGTATTCAATTGGGTATTGGATGGGCTTAATAGGTTGCTAGAGCAAAAAAGGTTTTCTGAATGTGAAGCAGCCAAAAAAGCAGTTGAACAATACAAGATTGAAAGCGACAGCGTTCAAATGTTTTTAAACGAATATGATTATTCGGTTTCAGTTACAAACGAAACACCCTTGAAAGAGGTATTTAATGAGTACCGAAACTATTGCAATGAAAGCGGTTTTAAAGTCTGTTCATTGAGAACCCTTGCAGATAGATTAAGGAACGCTGGGTTTGTAACGGTAAGAAAAAGCTTTGGAACGGTTGTTAATGCAGAGAAAAAAAGTTTTTTATAGAACTACACTTACTACACTATCTACACGGGTTTATGTAGGTAGTGTAGATAATGTAGCAGTAAAAAGAAAAAAAATATTTAGTAAATCATAAAATACAAATACAATGAGAACAGAAAATGATTTGGAATTACAAGGTTTATCGGATGCTTTAGAAAAAGTAGTTGAAGCAGATAGGAAAGCATTTTCGGAAGCCGCTTTTAGGGATATGATTGAACACAAATTTTACCAATTAGAATTTGAAATAAGTTGTTTAAAAGAGAGGGTTAATGAATTAGAACAAGCGTTAAATAATGAATAACCACAAATACATACTTGAACCATACAAAGGGATGAACAGCCGATACCGTTGCCCCAGCTGTAATGGAAGGGATAAAACCTTTTCCCGTTATATTGACACGGAAACGGGGGAATACTTAAACCCTAGCGTTGGAAGGTGCAACCGTGAGAGCAATTGCGGACACCACTACACCCCGAAACAGTATTTTCAGGATAACAATATTTCATTTGATATACAGCCTAAAACGCCCATAAAACGTCGGGTTATTGATAAACCAAAGCCTGTTTCATTTATACCTATTGGTATTCTAAAAGCCAGCTTAAGCGAATACGAAACCAACCATTTTGTAAAGTTTCTTATTGACCTGTTCGGGGCTGAAATAGTAAGCGAATTAGTGAACAGTTACTTTATTGCAACCTCTAAGCTTTGGAAAGGTGCAACGGTATTTTGGCAAATAGATGCAGAGGGGAAAATTAGAACGGGTAAAATAATGCTTTATAACCCCACCACAGGCAAAAGAGTAAAAGAGCCGTTCAATCATATTAGCTGGGTTCACAAAGCCCAGAAACAGCCTGAATTTGAATTAAAACAATGTTTGTTTGGGGAACATTTGATTAATCAATATTTATCAAAAACCATTGCAATTGTTGAAAGTGAGAAAACGGCAATTATTGCAAGCGTTTATTTACCCCAATTTGTTTGGGTCGCAGTTGGAAGCCTTACCAACTTGAACGCTGAAAAATGCAATATCCTAAAGGGGCGAAATGTAGTTTTGTTCCCTGACTTGAACGGGTTTGAAAAATGGAGCATTAAGGCAAAGGCACTTTCACACCTTGCAAAATTTACTGTTTCTGATTTACTTGAACGTAATGCAACCGAAGCAGAGAGGGAACAAGGGTTTGACCTAGCAGACTACTTAATTAAATTCAATTACAAAGATTTTCAGCCAACCGAAACAGAACCCCCCAATGCTTTACAAGCTTTTGATAAATGGCTTTGTAATAACCCAAACGGGGGCTTATTTGAATACTTAGGTAATAAGTTCAAAGTCAAACTAAACCCGAAACAATATTCAATTGAAAATGACTTACAGTAAGAAGTTCCTTACTGATTTAGGTTTCAAATCCTGACAAAATAATAATATGCCAAAGCCTCACACCTTTCCAACCTTGTTTGATGAATTAAAAACAGTTAGTATTTCGTTTTTGAGTAAGTACGGTTATTTAAAGCCAAACCAATGGCAAACAGGTACTTTAAGTTGGAGCAGAAACGGAAATCAAATAGGCAGTATTTCAATTGCAGTAAATACCCATTGCCAAAGCCCCTATCTTGAATTAGATTACTTAAGCGACAAAGAACCGATAAACTATAAAGTACAAATGATTAAAGCCCTTTCCAATTTAGGTAAAGGGTTTGTTTGGTATTTCATTTGCCCCTTAACGGGTAAGCGTTGCCGAAAGCTTTATTTAGGGAAAAGCCATTTTTACCACCGTTCAGCCTTTACGGGTTGTATGTATGAAAAGCAGACTTACAGCAAACACAGTCGGTATTTAGATAAAACGCTGGGGGCTTACTTTCAATCTGAAACACTTTATAAACAATTGAATAAGAAGCACTTTAAAAAGTATTATGCTGGTAAGCCAACAAAGAAGTTTATAAAGCTTACCCAGCAAATTAGACAGGCTGAACAAATACCCCCTAATTACGTTGAACGGCTTTTAATCAGATAGTAAAACTTTGGTATATTTACTTGAAACCAAAGTTTAAAGCCAATGAAATACCTTGTATTATTACTGTTCCCCTTTTCAAGTGTATTTGGGCAAACTGATACTGTAAAGCAAACAAACACCGATACGATACCTTATGCAACCCTACACGTTTACAGAATTAGGGAATACGTTGGTTCGTTGATGGGCTTAGACCTACAATTGAAAAATAATATTATTGATGGGTTGGTATTGGGGAAAGTAATGAATAATCGGAAAATGATAATTAAGCTTTATCAGGCTGGTAAAAATGAACTTTTCATAAATACTGAATTAACTCGTTCTGTTTTCTTAAATGTTAAGATGGGTGAAAGCTATTATTTGAAAGTTAGCTTAACAACGGGTTTGCTTGCTGCAAGACCTCAATTACAGATAATGGATAAGGAACAGGGGCAAATGGATTTTGAAAGTATTGAGAAATTCACAAAGCCAAAAGTTGAATAATTTATAACCCTGAAACATTTGAAACAAAATAGAGGTTATTGTATTCTTTGTACCCTATTTGTACCTTGAAACAGATAGTATTTTATAAACCCTTATTAACATTGAGTTTCAGGGTTTTGGTTATATTCTGTATTGGGAAATGATTTTCACGAACGAAGTGAGTGCAAATTATCCCGACTTAAGTCGGGATGACATTCAGTCGGGATAAAATATGAATCATATGTACGAATTATTCCTTCAGCATTTTAATTCCAAAGTGGCACTTACAGCGGAAGAGGAAGCGTTATTAAAAACTCATTTAACACCAAAGAAACTCCGAAGAAAACAGTACCTGCTTCAGTCTGGAGATATATGCAAGGCTTTTGCTTTTATAGAAAAAGGGGCCATGAAATCTTATACAGTGGATGATGCTGGAGTGGAACATATTATTCAATTTGGTATTGAGGGATGGATTATTGCAGATCTCTATAGTTTTCTTACTGGTGAGCCTGCTATGTATAATGTGGATGTAGTAGAAGACGCTGAATTGGTTTTGATTAGCAAGTCTGCTCACGATGCTTTGCTAAAAGTATTACCTAAATATGAAACCTACACTAGGTTGAATTTTGAAGGGGCTTATATAGCCATGCAAAGAAGGTTAACGTCAATCATCAGTAATTCACTAGAAGAACGATACGAGCAGTTTAAAGCTCAATATCCAGAGATTGTACAACGTTTTCCACAACATATGATTGCTTCTTATATGGGGCTTACTCCAGAAACGTTAAGTAGAATCAGAAAAAGAATTTCAGCAAAATAGCCCTTCGTTTTCAGTTTTTTCTCTTGATTTAAATCAATATATTTTCTTGCTTCAACGCAATGGTATAGGGGTATGACCTGTTTTAACTTTGCTTGAAAATAATGAGGATGAGCGTTAAGAATAATCAACTGAATTGTGATATAGAAACAGGAATTTGTGAAGTACCAAAGTCTGGCGTAAGTCAACAAGAACAGACGCTAAAAAAGCCTGTTAAGCTATTGTATTTTACGGATCCAATTTGTTCATCTTGCTGGGGAATTGATCCTCAATTAAGAAAGCTACAACAGGAATATGGTCATTATTTTGATATTGAATATAGAATGGGTGGGTTATTAAAAAGTTGGGCTGAATATGGAGGTTCAGATGTGAACGGTCCTGCGTCGGTGGAAAAGCACTGGAATGAGGCAGGGGCTTATTATCAAATGCCTATTGATGGAATTGTGTGGAAGCAAGATCCTTTAGAATCATCCTATCCTCCTTCTATCGCCTTTAAAGCAGCACAGTTGCAAGGAAATAAAAAGGCAAGTCAATTTCTGCGTCGAATGAAAGAAATGGTTTTTACAGAACAAATAAATATTGCTCGAAAAGAAAATTTACTGTCTGCAGCAAATGATATTGACCTTAATCTTCAACAGTTTGAATCTGATTTAGAACAAAGTGCAATGCAGTTATTTGAAGAAGACCTTGCTTTTGCAAGAGCCAAAGACGTGAGAGGATTTCCTACTATTTTTTTCATTGATAACAACAATAATCAATTTAAAGTATATGGAAGTAAACCATACGAAGTATATGAATCTGCCTTGCTTAAATTGATTGAAGGACCAGTTGTAAAAAAAGCCACTGGTGAATTGACAGATATATTTAAGTATTATTCAACGGTTACATTGCGTGAATTTGAAGTGTTTTACAACTTGAGCACAGAAGCAGCGCTCATGACTTTAAATAAAATGGTGACAGAGAACCAATTAATTAAGACTGAAACCAAAGCTGGACCTATATGGAAAGAAGTAAATTTATAGCATCCATCTTTTTAACAACAACAGCCATGACAACCTTATCCGCATTTAAAAATTTTACCGACGCATTAAAAGACCAAGGAACTATAATGCCGGTACTTTTTATTGGTCATGGCTCTCCTATGAATGGAATTGAAGACACTATATTTAGTCGTAACTGGACGCAAATGGCCAAGGATATCCCAACGCCTAATGCAGTATTGGTTGTTTCTGCACATTGGTTAAGCAGGGGTACAAAAATAACGGCTATGGATTTTCCAAAGACCATACATGATTTTGGTGGGTTCCCTCCAGAACTTTTTGCGGTTCAGTATCCGGCGCCAGGTAACCCTATATTGGCAAAAGAAACAGCGGGTCTAATTCATTCAACCCAAGTTGAACTAGACCATGATTGGGGCTTAGATCACGGCACATGGACGGTTGTTAGGCATATGTATCCCGAGGCGAATATCCCTGTTTTACAATTGAGTATTGATTATACCAAAGGACCACAATTTCACTATGATTTGGCGAAAGAATTATTTGCGCTCAGAAAAAAAGGCGTCTTAATCATCGGTAGTGGCAATATGGTTCATAATTTAAGAATGGTAGCTTGGGATAAATTAAATGAGCCTGAGTATGGATATGATTGGGCACTTCAAATGAATGATCAATTCAAGCATTTGATTAGTTCAGGTGATTATAAACCATTAATTAATTTCGAGTCTTTAGGGGCAGTTGCAAAATTGGCCATTCCTACACCAGAACATTATTTGCCCTTGCTATATACCCTTGGATTGAGAGGATCAAATGATGCGATTGAATTTTTTAACGACAAGGCAGTAGGGGGCTCACTTACGATGACTTCTGTAAAGATTGGATAGTCTCAAGTTTGAGGGGCAATTCTATTATATATTTATAGTGTGGCTATTATTAGAAGTAGTTTTCTTATAACATATTTATGTGATTTTATGGTGGGCTAACAAAAGCTATTTTTGAGCAGTTTAATTTAATTGCTAAAAATGGTGCACAAAAAATACATTAGTGAAATAGTAGTAGGAGGAATTTTCTTATCCTTAATTATTACCACAATCATTTATGGAAATGCATTAGTTATATCTAACCCGTCAATAAGACTTTGGAATTGGAATAATTTGATGTTAATTTTACCACTAATCCCCTTACTTTTTTTACAAGAAAAAGCTTCATTGCCTTCTATTGATACAATCAACAAGAAAAAAAATGGATGGATGTCGACGTTAGGAGTTGGGATGATATTTGGAGTTTTAGATTTGGTTGTTGTTAAAATCATCATGCATCCAGAACCTTACACTCAAATGCCGCCTTTTCTACAACCATTTCCATATAGTATTTTTTTGTATAGTTCAGGTGCGTTGGATGTAGAACTGTATTATCGGATGATTCCAACAACAATTTTTTTGTTAATTAATCAATTCTATTTTAAAGGGAAATATAGAAATGGGCTAATTGTTGCGCTAGCAATTATTACTAGTTTAATAGAACCTATACAGCAGTTTCCTTCTGGAGCTTTATGGTTTGTTATTTATGCTACCATCAGCGGTATCGCAATGAATGCTTGGCAGTTTAAGAGCTATTTACAATATGGTTTTATAGCTTCTTTAGCAGTAAGGCTGGGTCATTATTTAGTCTGGCATATCTTATTAGGTGTATTTGTTGAGTTTATTGAACTCTAGTTCAATGCTAAATAGTTTTATAAAAAATAATTGAGTGATGAAACGAAAACTTATTCTATATATTTCTATGAGTTTAGATGGGTATATAGCTAAATTGAATGATGACCTTCAATTTTTAGAATTAGTTGAAAAAGAAGGAGAAGATTACGGGTATGAAAACTTTATTTCAACAGTAGATACTATAATTATTGGCAGAAAAACCTTTGATTGGATTGTTGGTCAAGTTGACTTCCCTTATTCTGATAAGATAACTTATGTTATATCACAATCACCTAAATTGGATAGTCAAGATAAAATATATTATACGAATGATTTAATCAGCTTAGTTGTTAAATTAAAAGCCGAAGCAGGTAAAAATATATTTTGTGTTGGTGGCGCAGAAATTATAAATACTCTTTTGGTTGAAAACCTTATTGATGAGATGATTATATTAATAATCCCTATAGTCTTAGGTGATGGAATTAAGTTGTTTAAAAGTGAAATTCCAGAACAAAAAATAAATCTCTTATCAACGAAAAAATTTGATACGGGTTTGGTACAACTTCATTATGAATGTATTTAAGTTCAATTAAAATTATTTTTGATAACTTTTTTCACATATTTATGCGATTTTAATGAGCATATTATATCAGCATCTTTGTTTAAAATTATTAAATATTATAAACAAAGTTTTTGGCTTTATAGTTATAATAATTATATCGCTTACATCTTGTAGAAAAACACCAATTACTATTCCGGCTCCTCTACAACCAAAACCAATTGTAGAAATGACTTATACCAATTTAAATAATCGGGAAATTAAATATCAACAAAGCGGTGCTACTTTGGATGTAAACAATGATAATAGAGCTGATTTGTTTTTTGGTGTGCAGTTGGTTGGAGATCAAATTAATGCAGTAGATAAACGCCAATTCATAGTAGTATCAAGTATTAATACTTTTTTAGCGGTCAATATAAATGAGCAAATTCTTCCATTAAGTCAAAATGATAGTATTAAGCTTGAAAATTTTAACGGGAGTAGTTGGTATAATGCTTCTGAAATTATTTTGATGGAAAGAAATGAATTTGCAACTGGTACTATACTTTGGCGCGGTAACTGGTTTGATAGAGGAAAGAAATATATGCCTTTTCAGATTTATAAAAATGATCAACGTTACAATGGTTGGATTGAATTAACTGCAGACAAAGAAGCAGAAAAAATTATATTGCATAGTATGGCAATTAGTAAAGAAGCAGAGAAGAATATAATAGCAGGAAAATAGTTTTAAAAATATATGATCAGTACTGCAAGATTAAATATTATACCTCTAACATATGATCAGCTGGTTAAGTATGTTAAATGCGATAACTCATTGGAAAAAGAATTGAATTTAAATCCAAACTCGAGAACAATTTCTGATGAGTTAAAGGAAGCTTTAGAAAATACTATTCTTCCAAATGTTGCTGATAAAGCCCAAAACTATTTATTCTCGACACTTTGGACAGCAATTTCGGTAGTAGACAATTCTATGGTGGGAGATTTATGTATAATTGGCCAACCCAACGAATTAGGAGAAATTGAAATTGGATACGGAACTTATGATGAATATCAAGGGAAAGGATATATGACAGAAATGGTTGGAGGAATAATTGAATGGGCAAAGACGCAATCTTTAGTTAAATCAATTATTGCTTCTACAGAGAAATCTAATTTAGCTTCATATAAAGTACTTGAGAAAAATAATTTCATTCAAATGGGTGAAACTTCACTTTTGTATAATTGGAAATTGGAGCTTTAAATTAACGATTTGTTTATCTTTTTGCTTTCTTTAAAATATACAAGATTACAAAGCAAAGTTGCATATTTTAGCTAAGTTAAAATAATATAACTTAAACTAAGATCTAGGGAAACCAAAAACCTTGCATCGGTTTATCCAGAAAGGGTAAACGAAATGAAAATTAAGTTAGAACAAATTAAACAAAAGTAATTGGATGCAAACTAAATTGTATGGATTCGTTATTTGCATATGGGTATTTTTATTGAGTTGTAATAACAGCAATTCAAATGAAAAAGTAGTTCAGCAAAAAGATACAGCCCATACTTGTATGCAAGTACCTCAACGATTTGGAGCTTCAACCGATTCAACCATTGCTTTTGGTGGGGATAGTTCTTATGCGAATATGGTATTGATTCCAGGGGGAAGTTTTGAAATGGGCGGAGACAATGATCAAGCTGCAGAAGATGAATATCCTAAACACAAAGTAATTGTTGCACCATTTTACATGGATATTACTGAAGTCACTAATGCTCAATTTCAACAATTTGTAAAAGCTACAGGTTATATCACTACTGCGGAAAGAAAACCAAATTGGGAAGAGTTAAAAAAAACAGTACCTCCAGGTACTCCTAAACCAGCAGATAGTTTATTAGTAGCAGCTTCATTGGTTTTTAAGCCAAGTAATGGTCCGGTAGATTTAAATGATTATAGTAAATGGTGGAGTTGGGTTAATGGTGCAAATTGGAAACATCCTCAAGGTCCTGGTAGTAGTATCAAGGGTAAAGAAAATTATCCTGTTGTGCATGTAAGTTGGGACGACGCAATGGCATATTGTAAATGGGCGGGGAAAAGATTACCCACCGAAGCAGAGTGGGAATTTGCAGCAAGAGGAGGACGCATTAACCAAATTTATCCTTGGGGTAATGAGCCTGTTAATCAAGGAAAACCTAAAACAAATAGTTGGGAGGGAACTTTCCCTTATTACAACGAGCAGAGAGATGGGTATTTAAAATATGCACCTGTAAAAATGTTTTCTTGTAATAATTACGGGTTATTTGATATGGCAGGAAATGTATGGGAATGGTGTAGTGATTGGTATAGTCATGATTATTATAAGACGCTTGAAAAAACCTACAGCTATAATCCCATAGGACCTAATAAAAGCTATGACCCACAAGATCCTTATACACCAAAAAGAGTGTTACGCGGCGGAAGCTTTTTGTGTAATGATGCATATTGTAGTGGATATCGTGTTTCAAGAAGAATGAAGAGTAGTCCTGATACTGGTTTAGAGCATACAGGATTTAGATGTGTTCGTGATGCAGCAACGAAATGAATTTAATTTTAAATAATGAAACGAGCGCCTCAAATAATATTAACCATTTATTTCTTAATTCTGTTTTGCTTTCAAATAAATGCTCAAAATAAAAAGCCCAATATAGTTTTCATTTTAGCAGACGATTTAGGCTATGGAGATTTGGGTTGTTATGGTTCTACTAAAATTTATACTCCTAATATTGATGCACTTGCAAAAGCAGGTACAAAGTTTGCACAGTTTTATGCTGGAAGTACAGTTTGTGCTCCTTCTCGAGCAGCATTAATGACGGGATTACATACTGGTCATACTACTATACGAGGAAATGGAGAAGTGCCTTTATCTACCACTGACAGTATATTACCTCAGTATTTACATAAAGCGGGGTACAAAAACGGAATTGTAGGTAAATGGGGATTAGGACAGTTTGGAACAACGGGAGTACCAGAAAATAAAGGATGGGATTTTTTTGCTGGATTATTGCATCATGTTGAAGGACATTTTCAAAAGCCAGATTCAGCTTGGAAATTCATCAATGGGAAGTCTGCAAAAGTTAAAATTCCAGAAGGACAATACAGCAATGAATGGTTTACCAATCAGGCAAAAATTTTTATCAAAGAACAGCAATCCAATCCCTTTTTTTTATACCTCGCATATACTTTACCACATGCAGAATTAGTGGTGCCTAATACAAATATGCAAACCTATTTAACCCCAGAAGGACTTAGTAAATTTTCTCCTGAAAAAGCACATCCTTCAGGTCAGCATTATGGACCACAAAATAATCCTAAAGCTGCTTATGCTGCAATGGTTTCTCAAATGGATCAATATGTTGGTCAAATTATTGCTTATTTAAAAGAGCAAAAATTATATGATAATACGATTATTATTTTCACAAGTGATAATGGTACTCATAAAGAAGGTGGCAGAACCAATCAAGACATTAGTTTCTTTAATAGTAGCGGAGGATTACGAGGTGCAAAAAGAGATTTGTATGAAGGCGGTATTCGAATTCCTTTTATTGTGAGTTGGAAAGGGAAAATTAAACCAGCATCTTCCAATGAATTCATTGGTGCACTATGGGATATAGTTCCCACAATCAATGAAATCGCTGGGGTTAAAACTGCAAATCAAACAGATGGTATTTCATTTGTAAATGCACTACAAGGGAAAAAGCAAGTAAACCATAACTTGTTGTATTGGGAGTTTTATGAAGGCGGTTTTAAACAAGCCATTTTACAAAATAATTGGAAAGCCATTCGTTTTTATAAGGGTAAAACCCCCATAAGAACAGAATTATTTGATCTCTCAGCAGATAAGGGAGAAACCATTAATATTGCTGATGAAAATGAACCGAAAGTAAAACTTTTGGAAGCGTTGATGGATAAAGAAAGAACTACATCTACAAACCCCTTATTTCAAATTAAATAGGTCATGAAAACAACAGTAGAAAAATATTTTTTTGAGCAATACAATCATCAAGCCAGTGTAATTGTAAGGTCTCCAGGCAGAGTAAATATAATTGGAGAACATGCAGATTACAACCATGGTTTTGTTTTACCTGCTGCTATTGACAAAGCGGCTTATCTAGCAGTTTCTTTAAGAGACGATAATGAAATTCATTTGACTGCTTTAGATTTAAATGAAAAATTTTCTACTACCATAGACGAACTAAAACCTAATAGTAATGTAAGTTGGCCCAATTATATATTAGGGGCTGCCGCACAGTTTTTAAAGCGCTCCATTCAATTACCAGGGTTTAATGCAGTATTAACCAGTAACGTTCCTATAGGTGCAGGATTGTCTTCATCAGCTGCAGTTGAGTGTGCTACTGTTTTTGCATTGAATCATTTATTGCAATCTAAAATAGATCGAGTTGAAATGGTCTCAATGGCACAGAAAGCCGAGCATGAATACGCTGGTGTTATGTGTGGCATTATGGATCAATTTGCTTCAATGATGGGTAAGGCAAATCAAGTAATAAAATTAGATTGCCGCTCACTGGAATATGAATATGTACCATTTAAATTAGATGGTATTAAAATTGTATTGTTAAATACCAACGTGAAACATTCACTGGCTTCTTCTGAATACAATACTCGCCGTTTAGAATGCTTGCAGGCGGTAGAAATGATACAAGCGCATCATCCAGAAGTGCGCTCATTAAGAGATGCCACTGTTGACATGCTAGATCAATACGTTTTGCCTTTTAATGATTTGGTTTACCAGCGAAGCCGATTTGTGGTAGATGAAATGGCACGTTTAAATCAAGCATGTCAGTTTTTACAAGCAGACAATATACCAGCATTAGGTAACTGTATGTTTAAAACTCATGATGGATTAAGTAGGCAATACGAAGTAAGTTGTAAAGAATTAGATTACTTAGTAGACTTTGTAAGGTCACGCAAAGAAGTAATTGGAGCAAGAATGATGGGCGGTGGGTTTGGAGGCTGCACAATCAATTTGGTTCAATCTGATAAAATTGATATGCTTATCAATAGCATAAAGCCGGCTTACGAGGAAGCAATGGGATTGCCACTTGATTATTATATAGCAACAATACAAAACGGCACAGAAGTAATTTGAAATTAGGCTGGGGAAAGGGTAAAATGCAAAGTCAGTCCTTTATTGGTATCCGATACAGCAAAAATATTTCCCCCATGCTTATCAATGATTCTTTTCACAATAGCTAATCCTAAACCGTTTCCTTCAAATTTGCTGTGGTAGCGCTTAAAAGGAGTAAATAAGGTTTTTAGTTGTTCTTCGTTTAAGCCAACCCCATTGTCTTTAACGAAGTAATAAGTTTGTCCATCTTTAGCATAAGTACCAACTTCAATTTCTGGGATAGGTACTTTTGATGAATATTTAAATGCGTTTGATAAAAGGTTATTGAATAATTGTTTAATAGCGCTCTCATTTCCTTTGGTTTCAGGGAGTTCTTGAATATTTACTTGCCCTTTAAAATCCAATGGCATTTGTTGCTTGCAAACTTCTTGAACAATTGCATTAATATTTACAGTTGCTTTTTCTAAAGCTTGTGTACCTAATT